>JBIOWR010000163.1:0-6352 GCA_044868775.1 Actinomycetota bacterium | reverse complement strand
GAGCGGAAACTTCGGCGCCAGGGCGATCTTGCCGCCGGCGTGGATCGCGTAGGTGCGGTCGACGACGTCGCGCACCTCCACTCCCTTGACGCTCTTGGCTGCGCGCACGATGGCGTGACCGTGCGACTCGTCGCGGCACTTCACCGTCAGGTCGCGCACGACGACCTTGCCGCGGTGCTCGACGAGGTCGACCGCGCCGAGGTCCCCGCCGGCGCGACCGATCGCGGTCGTGAGGCGGCCGAGCGTGCCCGGGGTGTTTTGCAGGTTCACGCGAAGCGTAAGCGTGTACCCCGCGGACGGCGTCAGTTGGGCCATGGCGGGATTATAGGAGCGCTCGGAAAAGCCGCGACGGGACCCGCGGGTCCCGTCGCGACGTACCGTCGATGCGTCCTTACTGCCCGGAGCAGTTGTGCGCGATGTTCTGCGCGAAGGTCGGTGCGTCTTCCTTCGGCGCAGCCTGGTTGCCGGCCTGGCCCGGCTTGGTGTCGGTCTTGTTCCCGTCCTTCGCCTCGTAGAAGGCGGGGCCGGCAGAGCTCATCTCCACGCGCATGAATCCATCGGAGCAGCTGCCGCCGACGGGCTGCGTGTTGCCCGGGTCCCCGTCCACGTCCACGAATCCGGTGGACTTGTCGCCGTTGAGCGTGCCGCCCACGGTCAAGGAGCCGTGGACCGGAACCTCACCGCTGCTGCACGCAGCGATCGAGCCGGTCGTCGCCGCCGGAGGCGTTCCGACCGGTCCGGTTTGCTTGACGCTGAGACCGCCCGCCGGCGCCGCGGTCCCGCCGTTACAGGCCGAGGATGCGGCGTGACCCGCGCTCATTGCCATCGTCGCCGCGAACAAGGCCACGACAACCCAAAGTGCCTTTCTCATGTGACTCCCCCTTCGCCCAGGGTGGCCGCCGGCCACTCGTGAAGAACTACGTCAACCCTTCGACACTCTTACGGAGCGAACCTGTCACTCGGACGCCGCTCCGACCGGACCGGCCGTTCCGCCCGAATTGCGCCGTCGGATGGTAGCGGCAATGCGCGCCGACGGGGGAGTTGCCGCGAGCGGATGCGCGGCGCGTCTCGCGCGCCTATCCGACGACCGCGCGAATCGCCGTGAGAAGACGGTCGAGCTTCTCCGGCCGGCAGGACTCTCCCATCAAGCCCACGCGCCAGCCCTTGCCGGAGAGCGGCCCGAAACCCGCGCCGACCTCGATGCCGTGCTCGTCGAGCAGCGCGCGCCGCGCGGCACGCTCCTCCTTCACCGATTTCGGCATGTGCGCGGCGAACAGTTGCGGCAGCCGGTGGCCCTCCGACGCCAGCGGCGTGAACCCGAGCGCGGCGAGCTCGCGGTGCAGGCGCCCGCCGAGATCGGCGTGGCGCTCCCATCGCGCTTCGAGCCCTTCCTCCAATACCAATCGGAGGCCTTCGTGCAGCGCGGCGATCATGCCGGTGGGCGCGGTGTGGTGATACACGCGTTCGGACCCCCAGTACTGCGTGAGCAGCGTGACGTCGAGATACCAAGAACGCACCGGCGTGGCGCGCGTGCGAATGTGCTCCACCGCGCGATCCGAGAACGTGATCGGCGCGAGACCGGGCGGCACCGACAGACATTTTTGCGTCCCGGAGTAGCACACGTCGATCCACGCGCCGTCCACGTCGAGCGGGATACCCGCGAGCGACGTGACCGCGTCGACGACGAGGTACGCGCCGGCCTCGCGGCACGCGGCGCCCAACCCGTCGAGCGGTTGCCACATCCCGGTCGACGTCTCGGCGTGCACGACGGCGACGACCTTCGCCGGCAACGCGTCGATCAGATCGCCGACCGGCACCGGTTGCCCGTAGTCCACCTCGATCGTGCGGACGGAACCACCGCAGCGGCGCACGACCTCCGCGATGCGCATGCCGAACAGGCCGGCGACGCCGACGAGGACGTCGTCGCCGGGCTCGATCATGTTGACGAGCGCGCACTCCATGCCTGCGCTGCCGGTTCCGCTCACCGCGAACGTCACGTCGTTGTTCGTTTGGAACACACGGCGCAGCATCGACTTCGTCTCTTCGGCGAGCTTCAAGAACTCCGGATCGAGATGGCCGAGCACCGGACGGCCGAGCGCTTCGAGCACGGACGGCGCGACGTCGGAGGGACCGGGCCCGCACAGCAGGCGAACCGGAAGCGTCATCGGGCGTGCGCGATCTCTTCGAGTGCCGCGGGGTTCTCGAGGCTCGACAGATCTCCGGGATCTTGCCCGAGCGCGGCCGCTCGCACGGCGCGCCGCAAGATCTTCGCGGAGCGCGTCTTCGGCAGCGCGCTCACGAACCGGATCGCGTCGGGACGGAACGCCTTGCCTAGCCCGCGCTCGACGACCGCGCGCAACGACGCACGCAGCTCGTCGTTTGCGTCGCGCCCCGGCTTGAGCACCACGTAACACCACACCTTCTCGCCCTTCACCTCGTCGGGCACGCCGACCGCCGCCGATTCCACGACCGCGTCGTGCGACGCGAGCAACGACTCCACCTCGGCCGGGCCGAGGCGCTTGCCGGCGATCTTCAACGTGTCATCCGACCGGCCGTGCAAGTACCAGAAACCGTCCTCGTCGGTCGACGCCCAGTCGCCGTGCACCCACACGTCCGGCCATCGCGACCAATACGTGGAGAGATACCGGTCGGGGTCGCCCCAGATGCCGCGCGTCATGCCGGGCCACGGCTTCGTACACACCAGCTCGCCGACGTGACCCGGGCCGAGCGGCTTGCCGTCGGGATCGAACACGTCGATCGCCATGCCGAGCGACGGGCCGCCGAGCGTGCACGGCCGCAACGGCATCACGACCATCGGCGACAAGAAGCACGCGCCGACCTCGGTGCCGCCGGAGAAGTTGATCAGCGGCGCGCGCCCTTCGCCGACGACGTCGAGATACCAGCGCCACGGGTCGGGGTTCCACGGCTCGCCGGTCGAGCCGAGCACGCGCAGCGACGAGCGATCGTACTTCGTCACGTGCTCGTCGCCGTGCGGCAACAGCGCGCGTATCGCGGTGGGCGAGATGCCGAGCACGTTGACGCGATGCCGCTCGACCATCTCCCACACACGACCGGGATGCGGATAGTCGGGCGCGCCTTCGTACAGGAACACCGCAGCGCCGTTCGCGCCGGCGCCGACGACCTCCCACGGACCCATGATCCATCCCATGTCGGTGAACCAGAACAACAGCTCGCCCGGCTTGAGGTCCGTTTGATACGCCGCCTCCTCCGCGATCTTCACCAGGAAGCCGCCGTGTACGTGCACCGCTCCCTTCGGGCGGCCGGTCGTGCCGCTCGTGTACGCGATCATGAGCGGATGCTCGGGGTCGAGCCGCGCCGGCTCGCACTCCGGTGATTCCATCGCAACGAGCGCTTGATAGTCGGTGTCGCGCTCGCTCCACGGAACGTCCGCGCCGGTGTGACGCACGACGATCACGTTCTTGACGGTGGGCGACGCGTCGGCGGCTTCGTCGGCGATCTGCTTCATCGCGACGCGCGCGCCGCGGCGCGAGAAACCGTCGGCGGTGATCAACGCTTTCGCGCCCGCGTCCTGCAACCGTGCCGCGACCGCTTGCCCGGAGAAGCCGGAGAAGATCGGCATCGAGATCGCGCCGATCTTCGCGCACGCATAGAACGCGATGACGTTCTCCGGGATCATCGGGAGGAAAAGCCCGACGGGGTCGCCCTCCTTCACGCCGAGCGTGCGCAACCCGTTCGCGAGGCGATCGACGCTCGCTTTGAGGTCGGCGAACGTGAGCGTGCGCGTCTCGCCGATCTCGCCTTCCCACACGACGGCCTTGGCGTCGGGCGTTCGCGCTGCGTGCTTGTCGACGCAGTTGTAGGTGAGGTTGATCTGGCCGCCGCCGAACCAGCGCGCCCACGCGATGCCCTTGGGCGCCTCCACGACGTGCTGATACGGCGTGAAGAACTCGATGCCGAGGTCCTTCACGACCGCGTCCCAGAACCACGCGGTCTCGTCTTGCGAACGGCGGATCAGCTCGCGCCAATCGCTGATGCCGTGCGCGCGCATGAAGCGCGTCACGTTCGCGTTCTCGATGTATTCCTTCGTGGGAGTCCACGCGTAGTCGCTCATTGCGCGCGTCAGGCTATCGGCGAGCGCGCCGAAGGGGCAAGGACGCGAGTAGCATTGCTTTTGTTTTGGCGGTTCCGGTTGAGGAGGGCCACAGTGAGCGACTTCAGGATCGAAAAGGATTCCATGGGAGAGATGCGCGTGCCCGCCGGCGCGTACTGGGGAGCGAGCACGCAGCGCGCCGTGGAGAACTTCCCCGTGTCGGGCCTTCGCTTTCCGCGCCGCTTCACCTGGGCGCTCGGCATCATCAAGTGGGCCGCGGCTTCGGCGAACGAAGAGTTGGGCTTCCTCGAGCCTCGACTGGCCGACGCGATCCGGCGCGCGGCGTTGGAAGTCATCGAAGGATCGCTCGACGACCACTTCCCCATCGACCTGTTCCAGACCGGTTCCGGCACGTCGCAGAACATGAACGCGAACGAAGTGATCGCCAATCGTGCTTTGGAGCTGCTCGGCGAGGATCGCGGATCGAAGCTCGTGCATCCGAACGATCACGTCAACGCGTCGCAGTCATCGAACGACGTGATTCCCACGGCGATTCATCTCGCCGCGCTCGCCGCAATTCGCGACTCGCTGGTTCCTGCCTTGGAGCGCCTGCGTTCGTCGTTGTCGTCGTTCGCTTCGCGAACCGAGGACGTCGTGAAGGTCGGGCGCACGCACTTGATGGACGCGACGCCGGTGACGTTCGGTCAAGTGTTCGGCGGGTACGCGGCGCAGGTTTCGCTCGGCATCGATCGCGTGCACGACGCCCAGCGGCGCCTGTCGGAGCTTGCGCTCGGCGGCACGGCCGTGGGGAACGGATTGAACGCCGACGAGCGCTTCGCGCCTGCGGCGATCCGCCACATCGCGTCGCGCACCGGTCTCGACGTGCGCGAGGCTTCGAACCACTTCGAAGCGCAGAGCGCAAAGGACGCGTGCGTGGAGACGAGCGGCCAGCTGCGCACCATCGCGGTGTCGCTCATCAAGATCGCGAACGACGTGCGGTGGATGGGATCGGGCCCGCGTGCCGGTCTCGCCGAGTTGCGCTTGCCGGAGCTGCAGCCGGGATCGTCGATCATGCCCGGCAAGGTGAACCCGGTGATCCCCGAGGTCGTGACGCAAGTCGGCGCGCAAGTGATGGGCAACGACGCCGCCGTCGCGTTCGCCGGATCGCAAAGCGCGTTCGAGCTGAACATGTACATGCCGCTGATCGCACACAACCTGCTGGAGTCGATCTCGCTCTTGGCCGCCGCGGCGAGCTTGTTCGCGGAGAAGTGCATCGACGGCTTGGAGGCCGACGCTTCGCGCGCGCTCGCGTTGGTGCAGCAGACATTCCCGATCGTCACCGCTCTCGTGCCGGCGATCGGCTACGACCTCGCGGCAGAGATCTCCAAAGAGGCGTACAAGACCGGCCGCTCCATCCGCGACGTGGCGTTGTCCAAAGGCGCGCTCTCCGAGAAGGAGCTCGACGAGGCGCTCGATCCCATGAAGATGACCCGAGGTGGAATAGTCGCCCCCGGCCTCGGTGGAGGTTGAGCGCGCGGCGCTGGCTCGTCAAGGGCTCCGGACTCGACGGCACAGTCGGCAGAACGTCGCCTGATCGAAACTTGACCAAAAGGGATTAATCGCCCTACTCTCACGTGCGGGCTCGAAGAACGAGCGGCGCGGCTCTCCCAGGGTCAAGACGGAGTCGCGAGGGGCGGAAGTCGTAACTACTCCTGGCGTTGCGTCACACGCGCGAAAGCGCGCACATCGCAGCGTTACGTCTCCACCTCATGTTTGGCGGTGTGCCTGCACATAAGAGATAGGAGGCGGAATGAAGAGGTCCGCACGGTTGCTCGCTTTCGTTGCGGCTCTTACGTGCCTGGCGCTGACGCACCAACCTGCGGGCGCGGACTCCCCCTCGGAATGTCCGGGCATCGACCCACTCTGGATGGTGCGCCCGGACTCAACTCCGCGTGGAGATTGCTGCAGGAGACGGCGCGAGATGCGCAGACGTCTATCGCAGGATCGGAACCTGTGCCGGTTCCTCCGATGCCGATTCCGGAGACCTGTCAGACTTGGCCGATCGTCGAGCAGACGACATCCCTCTCCATTACGGGCTTCCCTTCCCAAACGCGAGTATGCGTGGACGTCGTTGCCAATGGCCACACGAGCTTTCAAATCTCGCTTCAAGTCTCCGGAGCAGCCATCTCCATTCGCGAGGGCACGCCACCGGTTTGGCCTAGAACGCCGATCTTCGATGCTCCGACGCAAAGGTTCAACGATCAGGGACAACTCTGTACC
>JBIOWR010000162.1:0-11796 GCA_044868775.1 Actinomycetota bacterium | reverse complement strand
GCAGCTCGCTGGCCAGACGCAGTCGTAAGGAGCTCGACCATGGCCCAGTTCAGCGTCAACCCGGGGCGCTTCGACCCGTACAAGAACTTCAAGTTCCGCGTGAAGTGGGACGGCAAGTACGTCGCCGGCGTGAGCAAGGTATCGAGCCTCAAGCGCACGACGGAGGTCGTGAAGCATCGCGAAGGCGGTGATCCGAGCAGCAGCCGGAAGTCGCCGGGCCGCACCGAATACGAAGCGATCACGCTCCAACGCGGCGTCACGCACGACCTCGAGTTCGAGCAGTGGGCGAACAAGGTGTGGAACTACGGCGCGGGGCTCGGCTCGGAGGTGTCGCTGGCGGACTTCCGCAAGAACGTCACGATCGAGGTCTACAACGAGGCCGGCCAGCTTGCGATCGCCTACAACGTGTTCGATTGCTGGGTCTCGGAGTTCCAGGCGATGCCCGACCTCGACGCGAACGCCAACGCCGTCGCGATCCAGCAGATGAAGCTGGAGAACGAAGGCTGGGAGCGTGACACCACGGTCAAGGAGCCGAAAGAGCCGACGTTCACCGAGCCGGCTGCGTGATCTATGAACGCCTCGGACCTGCTCGCCGTATGGGAGCGGGGGTTCGGCCTCTCGCAGCTCGAACGACCGCTCGATCTGCTCGCGGTCGCGTCCGGTGGCTCCGACGAGCGCGCGCTTTCTCCTTCCGAGATCGCCGAGCTGCCGGTCGGGCGACGCGACGCGGAGCTGTTCGCGTTGCGCCGGTGGATGTTCGGGCGTGACCTGCAAAGCGCTGCGGAGTGCCCGGCGTGCGGTGAGCGGCTCGAGATGTCGCTCGACGTCGACGAGCTGATCGTTTCGGCACCGGATGCGACCTCGACGGTCATCGACATCGCTGGAACGCGCGTGGAGTGTCGCGCGCCGTCGAGCGCCGACCTGATCGCGTGCGCGGGCGGTGACGCGGAAGCGATGCGCGCGCGGTTGCTGGAACGGTGCGTGTCGTCGGTGCGGGATGCGAATGGTGCCGACGTGTCGCTTCCAGACGACGTTGCGGCGGCGGTGGTGGAGGCGATGGTGGAGCTGGACCCGCAAGCCGACGTCACGCTCGACCTCGCGTGTCCGGCGTGCGATCACCGGTGGCAGGAGCCGTTCGACATCGCGTCGTTTCTCTGGACGGAGCTCGATGCGTGGGCACGAACGGTCGTCCGCGAAGTGGCTGCGCTGGGCGTGGCGTATGGATGGTCGGAGCGCGAGTCGCTCGCGTTGAGCCCGATGCGGCGGCGCATCTACATGGATCTGGCGGGAGCATGAGCGACTTCCTGTCTCGCCTCGTGCAGCGAACGCTCGAGCCGGCGAAGACGGTGCGACCGCGCACACGCTCGCTGTTCGAGCCGGTTCCGACGAGTGCGCCGCAGATGCACGTGGCGCCCGAGCACCTCGACGAGATCGAAACATCGCCCTCCCCAGTCGCACCGCCCAACCTGCGCGCGCGCCCGGCGCGCGAGCCGGGAGCAGAGCCGTTGCCGTCGCGCGAGGAGCGGGCGGAGCCGGCGCGGGGGGAGATGCGCCGGGAGGGCGAGCGCGCGGAGATCGAGACCGTTGTTCGGCAGCCGGTGATTCGTGAGGAACGCGCGCCTCGCTTCGAGCCGATCGTGGGGCGACGCGCGACGCGCGAAGCCGTGTCGTTCGCGGACGCGAGCGTCGAAGAGCAACCACCGCCGCGGCGGCACGGCACGCGTGCGGATGCGCTCGAGGGCTCGGACGACGACGCGTCGCCCACGCGCTCCGCTCCATCGATCGAGCCGGTATCGCCTCGTGTTCGCCGCGCGGAAGAGGCGGTGCTGATCGCGCGCGCGCCGGTGGTGCCGGTCGCTCCGCAACCGTTTGCGTCGACACCACGTAACGCCGAGCCCGCGGCGCCGGTGCGCGCGTTCGCGCGTCGCGGCGTCGAGCCGCACGAGCATCCGGCCGCGAGCGAGCCGGAGATTCACGTGACGATCGGACGCGTCGAGGTGCGCGCGGTGCCGGCAGAGCCGGCGTCGTCGAAGCCCGGGCATGACCGCCCGCGCGTCATGACCCTCGACGAGTACTTGCAGCGCCGCGCGGAGGGCATGCGATGAGCAGCGCGAGCGCCGTTGCGGCGGTGACGCAGACGATCGTCAACTTGCTCGACGTCTACATTCGCCAGGACCCCGAGCTGGCCGACGCACGCGTCACCGCGTTGCCGCTCGACAAGGCGCGAGACGGCACGGTCGCCAATCAGCTCAACGTGTTCCTGTATCAAACGGCGATCAGCCCGGCGTGGCGGAACATGGACATGCCGCGCAACGTTGCGAACGGCGAGCGCGGCTTCGTGCCGCTTCCGCTCAACCTCCATTACTTGCTCACCGCATACGGGCGCGAGAACCAGGACGTGCTCGGGCACCGCGTGCTCGGCCGCGCGATGAGCTTCCTCCATGATTTTCCGTTGCTCGGCGCGGATGACATCGAGACCGCGCTGCCGGGATCGGAGCTGGGGCGGCAGGTCGAACGCGTGCGCATCACGCCGCAGCCGCTCACCGTCGACGAGATGTCGAAGCTCTGGACCACGTTTCAGAGCCAGTACCGGGTCTCCACCGCGTACGAGGTTGCGGTCGTGCTCGTGGAGAGCACGCGCGAGGGCAAGGCGGCGCTCCCGGTGCTGTCGCGCGGACCCAACGACGAGGGCGTGCGCGCGTACGGCAGCGTCGTTCCGCCGTTCCCGACGCTGGAGTCGGTCGTGATCCCCAACGTGAGGCCGAACGCGTTGCTCGGCGACACGCTCACATTGCTCGGTCATCATCTCGACGGCGACGCCGTGACGGTCATCTTCGACTCGCCGCGGTTGACCGAGCCGCAGCGCGTCGCACCCGAGTCGGGAGCGTCCTCGTTCCGGCTGGACGTGAAGCTGCCCAACGACGCCGCGGCGATCGCGTCCTGGCCTCCCGGCTTGTACACCGTGGCGGTCGAAGTGACGTCGAACGGCCCGCCGGTCCGCGTCATCACCTCCGGCGCGGCGCCGTTGCGGCTGAGCCCCGTTCTCGGCGGCGTTCCGGTGAACGCAGCGATCGCCGGGGGCGAGGCGACGATCGACGTGACGTGTGAGCCCGAGGTGCGTCCCGCGCAGCGCGTCGCGCTGTTCGTCGGCGATCGCGAAGTGGTGTCGCCGCCGCGCGCCGCACAGACCAGCGCCTTGAGCTTCACGTTGCGCGACGCGCAGCCGGGCGAGTATCTGCTTCGCCTGCGCGTGGACGGCGTCGACAGCATGCTCATCGATTACGCGGCCACGCCGCGCGCATTCGACCAGACGCAGAAGGCAACGCTCACATGAGCGCCGTCGTGAGGCTCGCATGAGCGACGAGGCCGCGTGGGCCGAAGCCAACGAGCGCTACCTCACGCTCGGGCTGCGCTGGGTGCGCGCGCGCCTCGAAGAGCTCGCGCGGAGCCAGGAACGGGAGTCGCTACGCGTGTCGCTTGCGCCGCCGGTGACGAGCGCGCAGCCGGCGACCGACGACGAGGGTTCGGGCTGGTGGCCGTTCGGCCGCCGCAAGCCGGCGCAGAAGCCGGCAAGGAAACCGCTCGCGCTCCCGAGCGTGTCGAGCGCGCCGGTGGAAGAGGAAGCCGACGTCGAGCGCGAGATGTCGTACTTGGAGGCGGCCGAGCCCGCGCCGGCGCTGGTGTTGCTCGAGCACCGGTTCGGCCTGTCGAAATTCGAGCGGTCGATCGTGTTGCTGTGCGCGGCGCTGGAGCTGGATACGCGCATCGCCGCGCTGTGCGCACGCGCGCACGACGACGCCAACGCGCCGTATCCAACGTTCGCGCTTGCGATGGCGTTGTTCGACGAGCCGTCGTGGGATGCGCTCGCATCGATGGCGCCGTTGCGGTACTGGCGGCTCGTCGAGATCGATCAGCGCAGCACCCTGCCGCTCACCGCGTGCCCGTTGCACGCCGACGAGCGCATCACGAACTACCTCAAGGGCTTGAACCACATGGACGACCGGCTGAGCGTGATGCTGCGGCCGCTGGGAGATCGCGCCGCCGACTGGCACGTGCCCGCGTCGCAAGCAGCGGCCGTGCGCACGGTCGTGCATCGCGTGCAGTACACGCCCGCGGGCTCGCAGCTGCCGCTGTTGCAGCTCCTCGGCGCCGATCGCTCGAGCAAGGAGCTGGTCGCGCGCGTGGCGTGCTCCGAGATGGGTCTCGTTCCGTACAAGATGACCGTGGACGTGCTGCCGTCGAACGTCGCCGAGGTCGACAGCCTCGCACGCTTGTGGGAGCGCGAGACGCGACTCGCGCCGGTCGCGCTGTATCTCGACGCGTTCGACGCGGACTCGTCGCCGCGTGAGGGCGTGCCGCCGCCGACGAATCGCTTCCTCGCACGCACCGGCGGCATCGCGTTCCTCGACACGCGCGACGTGTGGCCGGGGCTCGACCACTCGGTGATCGTCGACGTCGAGAAACCAACCGCCGAAGAGCAGCAAGCTGCGTGGGCCGAGGTGCTCGGCGCGCGAGCGGGCGTCAGCCCGTCGCTGCTCGCCGGCCAGTTCGACTTGAGCGTTGCGGCCATCGCGAGTGCAGCGGACGCGGCGCTGTCGGAAGAGGGCGAGGACGACGACGCCACGCTCCACGCGCGGCTGTGGGACGCGTGCCTCGCGGCGAGCCGCCCGTTGATGGAGACGCTCGCGCAACGCCTCGACGCGAAGGCGACGTGGAACGACATCGTGCTGCCGGAGCAAGAGATGCGATTGCTGTGGGAGCTTGCGAACCAGGTGGAGCACCGCCACACCGTGTACGACCGGTGGGGCTTTCGCCGGCGCATGAACCGCGGCCTCGGCGTCACCGCGCTGTTCGCCGGCGAGAGCGGCGTCGGCAAGACGATGGCCGCGGAGGTGCTCGCGAACCACCTGCGCCTGAACCTGTACCGCATCGATCTCTCCGCCGTCGTGAGCAAGTACATCGGGGAGACGGAAAAGAACCTCAAGCGCTTGTTCGATGCGGCGGAGGACGGCGGCGCGATCCTCTTCTTCGACGAGGCCGATGCGCTGTTCGGAAAACGAAGCGAGGTGAAGGACAGCCACGATCGCTACGCCAACATCGAGATCAACTACCTGTTGCAGCGCATGGAGGCGTACCGCGGGCTCGCGATCCTCGGCACGAACATGAAGGAGGCGCTGGATCAAGCGTTCCTGCGCCGGTTGCGTTTCATCGTTCGCTTCCCGTTCCCGGCCGCGCCGCTGCGGCGCATGATCTGGGAGCGCGCGTTCCCCGAGGAGACGCCGCGCGAAGGCCTGGACTACGAATGGCTGTCGCGCATCAACTTCACCGGCGGCAGCATTCACTCCGTGGCGATCAACGCCGCGTTCCTCGCGGCTCAGGCGCGTTCGCAGGTCACGATGGAGATCGTGCTGGACGCCGCGCGCACCGAGCTGCGCAAGCTCGACCGCCCGATCAACGAGTCCGACTTGCGCTGGACCGCACCGGCGCCGGCCGGCACGGCGTGAGGCGAAACGTGGCGGTCACGCGCGTGCACATCGATCGCCTCGTGCTCGACGGCATCGAGGGCGCCGACGTCGGGTCGCGTCGCGGATTCGCCGACGCGGTGCGCGCTGCGATCGAGCAACAGTTGCGAGACGCGCCCCTTTCTGTCTCGCGCGGTGCCGCGATCAACCGCGTGCGCGCCGGGCCCGTGCGCATGGACGGCGCCGCGCGGCTCGGCGCGAGCGTCGGGCGCACGGTCTCGGAGTCGATCCGCGGCGCGACGATCGGGGACCGGCGCGCGTGAGCTCGCACGCGGCCGTCCACGTGACGGCGGCGCCGTCGCGTCCGTCGCCCCCGGCTTCGTCGACGCGCGCGGCAGCCGTGCTGCAACGCTGCGGCGACCATCCGTGCGGCAGCGGCTGCAAGAAGCATCCACTGCAACGCAGCGGCGCCGGCGCGAGCGCGCCCGGTATCGCTCCGCCCATCGTGGGCGACGTGCTGCGTTCCTCCGGACGTGCGCTCGATGCGAACGTCCGCACCGCCGCCGAGGCACGCTTCGCGCACGACTTCAGCGGTGTGCGCGTGCACACCGACGCCCGCGCTGCGGAATCTGCACGAGCGGTCGGCGCGCGCGCGTACACGGTGGGGGCGCACCTCGTGTTCGGCGCGGGCGCGTACGATCCCTCGACGAGCGCAGGCCGCCGCGTGCTTGATCATGAGCTGACCCACGTGGTCCAGCAACGGATGAACGCCTTCACGGCGGGCGAGGACGTCGCGATGCTCGACGATCCCGCGCTGGAGGCCGACGCAGATCGCGGCGCGACCACCGCCGTGCACGCGGCGAGGACGGGCGTCGCACGCCTGGTGTTGCAACGACTGGACAAGTCCTGTTTCGCCGCCGGCGCCACCGAGCCCGCCCCGGGCGCGTGCAGCTTCAAGGTTCCCGAAGATTGCGCGACGTACGAGCAATGGGTCTCGATGTTCACGCGCCTGCCGACGTTCGAAGCGCTCACGTCTCCAAAGACCAAGCCCGACGCCTCGGGCAAGTTCCCCGCGGGCACGAGCAACGTCTTCGACGTCATCGGCGACAAGCCGGCGCTGCGCTACGGGGCGAAAGGAGGCAACGTCGCCGCGCCGATCACGACTGCGAAACAGCTCGGTGAGGAGTTCATCGATCACCCGACCGACACCTGGGTGAAGAATTGCCTGCCGGAGCACCTGCGCGCGACTGCCTATCAGCTTCCGGCGGACTGCGCCGACGTCATGCTCATCCTGCGTCACGTGTGGCTCGCGGCGCACAACCGAACCGAGACGTTCAAGGCGGCCGGTTCGGACTGGATCATTGGAGCGGTCGCGAACCCCACCAGGAAAGTGAATCGCGCGATCTCCGACATCGGAACGATCAACATCGCGCCGATGGTTCAGCCGTATAAGGACTCCAACGACAACGAAATACTGACGATCGCCGACCTCGACCCGCTGTTGCATCCGGGAGACCTTCTCGTGTGGGCGCATCACGACAAGGGCCTGGACAAGTCGCGCACCGGCGGCCACGCGCACACGATCGCGGAAGTGCGGCGCAACGCGAGCGGCAAGATCACCGAATTCGTGATGCTGCAAGGAAACCAGCCGATCTTCGACCGCGAGAAGACGGAGATCATCAAGGAAAAGAAGCTTGCGGACACGGACAAGACGAGAAAAGAGCTGGGGAAGACGCCCGGACGGCGCATCGAGCGGGACGTCATCAAGCGGAATCGTTTCGACGACGGCGACGTCGGGCCCAAAGGGGCCACGCACCGCGCGATGCTGTGGGACTCCACGACGGCGCTCATCGCCGCCGGGCCCGCGCGGGCGGCGGCGCGCCCCGGTCTGCAAAAGGGCAGCAAGGTTCGCCAGCTCTCCGATTGGAACGTCAGGTTCAAGGCCGCGCGCTCGCGCAACGACCTGCTCGGTCCGTGGGAAGCGTTGCTCTCCGAGGCGCGCGCCACGATCGAAGGCGGCGACTCGATCTCCGACGATCAGTTGAAGAGCGTGGGCGAGGCGGCCGGAAACGCGTTGTGGCGGCTCGCGAAAGCCGCCAAGGGTTTCGGTGAGTCGCACATGCCCGTCATCGACGAGATGCGCGCGATGCTCGAAGGCTTCCGCACCAGCCGCGGAGCACCCTCCGGCAAGAAAACCGCGCAAGACGCGATCACGGAGCGGTTGCGGGCTCATCTCGCGAGGCTGGATCAAGCATTCGTCGACGCGGCACGCGGAGGAGCGACGATCGACTTTCCGACCGGCAAGCGCGCCGCCGCCGACGTCAACGTTTTGCTCACCGGCTTCGATCCGTTCAACACCGTGGACGTCAGCAAGCGTCCGCGAAAAGGGGAATGGAATCCGTCGGGCGTCGCAGTGATGGCGCTCGACGCAACGTCGGTGTCGATCTCGGGCAAGTCGTCGGCGCGCGTGCAGAGCATCGTGCTGCCGGTCTCGTTCCCGCAGTTCGCCGCCGGCATCGTCGAGCGCATCGTTCGTCCGCACGTCAACGAGATCGACGCGGCGATCAGCGTCAGCGTCGATCCGGGGCTGTCGCTCGCGGCGCCGGTGCGGCTCGAACGATGGGCGGTGGGCGTGCACCACGACAAGGTGCTCGAGCGGATCGGCGAGGAGCCCGGCCTTGCGAGTGGGACGCCCGCCGGCGCGGCCTTCATCGAATCCAACGCGCCGCTCGACGAGATCAAGAACGCGCCGCTGCCAAAGAAGGGCCCCCAGGTGACGCAGCCGACGATCGGGGAGGACGTGCAATTCGACGTCCTCGCGCCGGCGAACGCGCGCGACGTGCTCAACGCGCTCGGCGGCGCGTCGGTCGGAAACGCCGTCGGCAGCACGCTGATCGTGACCGATCCCGCTGCGCTCCGGCGCATCGCGGCGACGATGGTGCGCGAGAAGGACGGCGTCACGATCGGCTTCACGGTGGGTAAGAAGAAGGTTCGCGCGAAGGTGCAGAGCGGGCCCGGCGGCAACTTTCTCTCCAACGAGGTCTCGTATCGACTGCTGCGATTGCTCGCGCGATCCGGCGGCGCGCGCGACCCCATGTCTTTCCACGTGCATACCGAACAGGGAAACATCATTCCGAGCGACGTATCAACGAAGCAGAAGAGAGCCGAGCGCGAGAAAGCGCTCAGAGAGGCGGGCGACATCAAGGGCCGCCTGGTCGCGACGCTCAAGTGGATCATCGCGTCGGTGGGGCGAGTCGTGCTCAAGCGGCGCGCGGCCAAGACGAAGGCGAAGACGCCGTGACCCTCGCCTCGCACGCGGTTCGTGCGCCGGTCGCCGCCGAGGCGCTCGAGCACGAGGCGGTTCGCGTCGCGAACACCGTGACGGGTCACCGCCCCCACGCAACACCGCGGCACGCAAGCGCGCATCCCGGCGCTCCCGCACTTCCCGGCGGCGGACATCTACTCGAACCACGAACGCTGTCGCTCATGGAGCGTCGTTTCGGCCACAGCTTCGCCGGCGTGCGCGTGCACACCGACGACCGCGCCGCAGATTCGGCCCAAGCGCTTCGCGCGGCCGCGTACACGTTCGCCGACAGCATCGTATTCAACCGCAATCAGTACGCGCCCGGCACCGCGCGGGGCGACTGGCTGATCGCGCACGAGCTCTCGCACGTGGTGCAACAGCAGACGCGTACACCACGCGTACAGGCGTTTCCCTTGACGGGCACGACCGGCTCGCCACCCGGGTCCACGGCCGGCATGCACGAAGCGCTCCTCGATCGGTTCAGCCGCGAAACGGGATTCCCACGCCAGCACGCCTCGCAGTACTCGCCCGAGTACGAGGCTTGGCTCACGTTCCACCGGCTGGATCGCCACGACGTCGAAGGACTTCTCTACGCCGTCTGGAGGATCCAAGAGATCGGAGGTCTTGCCGACTTGATCCGGCACAGGGCGTCCTCCGCGCCGATACGCAACAGGGTTCGCGTGTTGACGGCGCTCGACGTCGTGCGCCTGTCGCGCGGTCCCCAACCAAACGTGCAGCAAGCGCTGGCAACGATCGCGGCGTCGGGGCTCCCGGCGGCCGAGCAAACGCAGATGAGCCATTTCGTTCGCGTATCCCATATGCGGAGGCGCGATCAACGCGGGACCGCAGAGCTTCCGACCGCCGAGCTCGGACGGGAGATCGGGTTCGAGCTCGACCCGGCGAGCCGCCCTCCGCCCGCACCGCCTTCGCCGCCTCAGCCACCGCCTCCGCCGCCGGCGCAGGGCGCGCCTCCTCAGCCCGCGCAGGGGACGCCCCCGCAACCCGCGCAGCCACCGCCTCCGCCGGCCACTCCGCCGCGCATTCCTTGGGACGGCCGCGACGCCAACACTCCCGCGGGCCAGGCGGCGCGCGCCACGCTGCAACAAGAGCTGTTCCGCGCCTACGACGCGTACCTGGCGGCTCACAACGCCGTCGTCGTGCGAACGCTGACGCAGATGCGACGCGTTCCGTTCACCGCGCCGGCGGCCGTTGCGGGCAGGCCGCAGCCGTCCGGCGTGGTGGACATCGCCAATCAGGCGCGCGCCGTACTCGAAGCGCGCTACGCGACCTCGATGAACGCCGCGGCGGCGAACACCGCGCAATCTGAGGGGCGTCAGCGACGACGCCCGAGGCAAACGGCCGAAGGACCGCAGAACATCTTCGACCTGACGGAGACCGACCGCGCCGCGCTGAAAGGATTCGCGACCGTCAACGAGCTGGCCCCCGGGGTAGCCGAGTGGCTCTTCGAGAACGACAGGCCGGGCACACGGCCGCGCGGAAACACTCCGTTCGCCACGGAAGTGCTGCGCGCACATCGCTACTCCACCGACGATGACCCCGGCGGCCAGTTTCGGCTGGACGTCGCCCAAGCGTATGCCGCGCAATCGCAGGCCCACCGGCGCAGGCTCATCGATTTCCGCATGGCACAGTGGAGCGAGCGCGGCGCTCACGGCATCACGATCCATTCCAGGTTCGAGCCCGGGTCGAACCCCGACCGCTCCGAGATCGCCAAGCGATGGCGGATCTTCAACACTGCGGTTCACGAGAGCTTGCACCTCCGCACGCATCCGGGGTTCTTTCTCGCGGCGCGTGGGCGGGGGACGATGGTGGAAGGCTTCACTGAGATGTTCACGATCGACACGTGCAACCGCGACGTGTTGCCGCGGGTTCGCAGCGGCAACCTCGAGTCGCTGCGCTTGACGGTGGAGGGCGCTCTGTTCAGGCCGCAGCGGGAAAACGCGCTCATCGCGGATGCGGTGACGCCGAGCGAATATCGCGAGCATCGTGCGCAGGCGGAGCGCATACGCGACGGCGGCACGCCGCCGGGCGGCACGGCGCACGCCGGGGTGGGCGAGGCGGCGGTGCGGGCGGCGTATTTCCAGGGACACGTCGAGTACATCGGTCTCGACCCGCGCGGTGCGCAACGGACCGATCTGCGCGCGACAGGCGCGCCGCGGCAGATCCGCGTCCCCGGCTCTATCCGCAGCCTCGACGAGCTTGCATGGAGGTCCGGCGTGTCGCGCGCGAGGATCGTTGCCGACAACCCCGGAATCACCGACGCGCTTCCCCCGACCGCAGTCCTCAACGGTTGCCGCGAGCACATCGTGGTCGCGCGTGAGACACGGGCAAACATCGCCGCGCAAAACGGCGTGGCCGAGTCGCAGCTCGTGCTGGCGAACCCGGACATCGCACTTGACCCCACGACGAGCGCGTGGCCGCCGCTCACCGCCGGACAGCGCATCTTGATTCCGCGCAATCGCTGGACATGAACGAGCCGGAGGAACGCTTCCGTTCGTACGTCGCGAGATTCGGCATCGCGCGCGAACAGGGCCGTGTCGCACCGGTGAGCCTGCCGGCGGGCGAGGCGCGCTGCTTCGTGTACACCGACGACTCGGGCATGACGCTGAAGGCCGTGGTCACGTCCGGTGGGCTCGTCACGCCCGGCCGGAACGCCGGCGACGATTGGTACGGATTCCTCGTGGCAGCCGACGCGAACGAGGTTGCTTCGTGCATCGCGTGGCTCGAAAGCGACGGCGACGTTCCCACGCACGGCTATCCGGCTCCGCGCATGGTTGCGGTCGATCCCTCGCGCGAGCCCGTGGAGGGCGTCGATCCCGGCGAGGCCGCGCTCGTTGCCGCGCCGAAGCTACGGCTGAGCGCGGGAGTCGCGGAGCTCGTCGCATGGTTCCGCGCGGAGGACGTTCGCACGCTCGTCCGGTGGACGGTCGTTGCCCGCGCGGGAGCGCCCGCCGATCTCACGGTCGAGACCGCCAAGGAGATCCTCGCGCGCCGCGCGGGAAGCGCCGAGGC
>JBIOWR010000161.1:0-4043 GCA_044868775.1 Actinomycetota bacterium | reverse complement strand
CGCGCACCGCCACGGATATCCCGGCCCACGAACCGATCGCCGTGTCCGTCGACACGAAGAAGCGATCCGGGGCCGCCGCTCCACACGAGACCCACGCCGACGTCGTGATCCGTTGGCCGGATGGATCACCGTTGTACGAGCTCTACGTCGACCTCGACTGCGGTCTCACCGAAAGCGACGTGCTGCCGGTCACCGGCGAGCTGCACCGGTACTGCTGATCACGGCGACGGCAGGTACACCCTCGCGCTCACACAGGCGTACGCCATCCCGTTCAGCCCCGTGCACACGTTCGTCGACATCGGTTCGAACGTGGACGGCATCGGCACCGGTGAGCACACCGTGTTGCTCGATCCTCCGACTGGCGTCGTCACGGAATAACCGACGCACGGATTGTTCGCGGCACGAACGATCGAACCACCGGAGGCGCCCAGCAGGAAGACAGCGGACGCCAAAACCAATCGTGGTTTGCGCATCGTCTGCTCCTTGAGGAGGAGATGGTTCGAGCGCGCTCGTTGTCGGCGTCTACTACGAGCGTCCCAACGGAGCAGTCTTTGGCGATCACTATGAATTCGATGCGAACTTCGTATGCATCAACGCGAGCGCGAGACCGATTCGACGTAGATTCGTCTTCAACGAGGTATGGATACCGATACGTCTGGTGCAGGCGCGCACCGTCAACCGGTGAAGGAGCATGCACACGAACAGATCGAGATGACCCTCGAGCTCATTCCGGGAGCAGTTCGTCGCCGCCGCATGCAGCACGCGATGACACAACGCGACTTGGCGAACCGCAGCGACCTGGACGTCTCGACGATCTCGTACCTCGAGCGCGGCGTTCGCCGCGCGCGAATCTCCACGATCGGCCAGCTTGCCAAGGCATTGGATTGCGAGCCGCTCGACATCGCGCGGATCGGCTCGTGACGACGCGCTCGCGCGATCACCGAAGGGATGCAGCGCTCGGTCTGCGCCGGCACTGAGAGAAAGGACTTCGAGGGTGGCCGCGAGACGGACCCCGGGTAAGCCGGTCGTGCTCGTCGTCGAAGACGACGACTCGCTTCGTGAGACGATTCGATTGACGCTGTTGCCAATCGGCGTCGACGTGCTGGAAGCGTCGAGCGTGGAGGACGCCCGGCACCAGTTGTCGGACCCCGTCGCGCTGGTCGTGCTGGACTTCTATCTGGAACCCGAGCTGGGCACCGACCTCCTCGATGACGTCCCGCCGGGGATACCGGTGTTGTTGCTCACCGCATCGCTCGAGACGCAGAGCTTGATCCAGAAGCATCGGCAAATCAGCGCCGTCATGAGGAAACCTTTCGACGCGCGGAAGCTTCGCTCGACGGTGAAGGGGCTCTTGGGGATCCCCTGAGCATGAGCGTGCGCAACGCGGCCGCGGCTGCGAGCGCCACGACGGCGATCGATGCGGTGGGGGTTGCCGTTCCGGTCCCGGGCAGGGTGCGCCGCGCGCCGAGTACCCGCGCGTTCGGACGCGGCGCCGGTGCGGCCGCCTCCGGCAGCGCCTCTTGCGTTTGCGCGTTGAGATGCGACAGTCGCAGCGCCGCACCGGTTACGTCGCCGTCGAACCGGAACACGTCGAACCCGCGACTCTTTTGCGTGAGCGAGTTCACGTCCTCGTCGAAGTTGTTCGCGTAGATGTAGCCGTTGTACCAGTACGACGACCACGACGTCGCGCGCGCCCCTTCGAGCGGGATGTAATAGCCGAGCTGCTCGGGCGCGGACGGGTCGGTGAAGTCGATGACCGTCGTGCCGCCGTTGTACCAGCCCGACACCAGCACGTCACGGTCGCTCGCGAGCGGGACGATGTTGAAGTTGTGCGCCGTGCAGAGCGTCGACTCGCTCCGCTGCGGAATCTGGAAGTAGCCGCGTTGCTGCGGGCTCGCCGGGTCGCTCACGTCGTAGAACCAGAGCGCGCCGATCGGCGCGTGTCCCTCGGAGAAGCAACCGGGTGTCGCCTCCGCGCCGGCAAGCTCGTCGCCGATCACGATCGTCTTCGCGTCCCAGCTCCACGCGGACGAATGATGGATGTTGATCGCGGGATTGTTGACGTGCGACACGATCACCGGGTTCACCGGATCGGAGATGTCCCAGATCTGCGACTCGGTGAGGCACGCAGCCGCGGCCTTGCGTGCCGGCACGAGGACGGTGACGTCGTGACAGCCGATCGCCGGGCTCACGTCCGGCGTCGCGATCACGCGCGCCTTCGCGGGATCGGCGAGCGGAACCTCCACGACGGAGATCTTGCGGTGCGACAGCCCGTTGCACGACGGATACGGCGCGCCGAGCGGATACGACAGCACGTAGATCAGTACGCGGTTGTTCGCAAGGTCGGGCACCAGCGTGTGCGTGTGCGAGCCGCAATCGGTGCGCACCATCGCGACCGGTGCCGGCTTCTTGGGATCGGCGATCGAGATCACGCGAATGCCCTCCCACGCGCTCCCGTCCATGTTCTGCGATTGCGAAGCGCCGCCTGCGCCGCACGTCGGCGCGGCGCGCGGAGAGTCGACCGAGACGAACACGAGGTCCTCCCAGATCGACACGTCGTTTTGCGCGCCCGGGCACGCAAGCTGTCCCATGAGCGAGGGCTTCGCGGGGTCGGAGATATCCACGAGACGGAAGCCGCCGGGGTTGTCGTAGTTTCCGAGCACGGCGACGTCACCCCAGAACGCCAGGTCGCTCCCCTGGCGATATTTCTTGCCGTGGTCGAACGTCGCCACCTTGGTGACGTTCGAGGAGTGATCGTCGGCGTTGTGGCCGGCGAGCGCCGGAGCGGCGGTGAGAACGAGCACGGCGACGGCGGGAACGACGAGGATGCGCTTCATGGCTGGCCTCCCTCGAGAGCCCGAGCACGCTTGACCCTCCATGCGCTTTCTCCGCTGCGTGCCCGGCGAAAACCGAGGCGAGCCCAGGCGGAGCAACCTCCACCTGTGCGATTCGGCTACCGGTCATGCGCATTCGCGCAGGAAGCAGGGCGTGTCGCGGCGAACCGGTAGCCGAAATCGCTAATCGCAAGCGGGGGTGCCGGGTGGATGCGCAGGCAACAGTGCGGCTGCACGTGGAGGATCCGTGGGACCCGCAGCCGCCGCCCGGCTGGGAGCCGGTCGCGGCTGTGTGCCGTGGCGTGCACGCGCGCCTGGACGAGCTCGCCGTGCGCATCACGCGCGCGATCGGGCGCGAGGTGTCGGCGGCGCCGGCGCGGCCGGTGAGCCGCGAGCAGATCTACGCCGACGTGTACGCGAACCTCGACATGATCCTGCTCGGAATCGCGGAGCGCCGCGAGCCGAGCGCGCGCGAACTCGAGGTGCGGCGCGAGGTCGGACGCCGCGACGCGAACGAAGGCGTCCCGCTACACGCGGTGATGGGCTCGTACCACGTCGGGTTCCGCGAGCACTGGGCAGCGCTGGTCGCCGAGGCGCAACGCCAAGGCGGCGACGCGCCCGGGATGATCCTCATCGCGAGCGCGAACTTGTGGGACTGGACGTATGCGGTGATGAACGCCGTCGCCGAGGAGTACCAGCGCGTGATCGCGGAGCGCGAAGCGGCGGAAGCGTTGGTGCACGCGCACTTCATCGATCTCGTCGTGCGTGATCCGGAATCCGAGGAGTGCAGCTCGCTCGCGCGGGGCTTGCGGTTCGACCCCGATGGATCGTTTCGCGCGATCGCGTTCGCGGCGAGCGCAACGAGCAACCTTGCGGGGAGGCTGCGCGCCGCGGCGCTCGAGCATGCGGGCGCTGCCGCGTACGGCGCGCGGGGACGCACGGCGCTCGTGATCGTGCAAGGCGGCGACGCGCACGCGCTCGATGCGATTCTTTCCGAAGCCGGAGCCGGTGCGGTTGCCGGGGCCGCTTTGCCCCAGCCGGTCGGCGTGGGCCTCGAACGCAACGGATTGGGCGGCGCGCGCTTGAGCATCACCGACGCGGAACGCGCGCTCGAGCTTGCGGCCGGACGCGGCGGCGTCGTGCGGTTCGACGACGCGTGGCTCCCGGCGACGGTGCTCGCGATGCGCAGCACCTTCGCACCGATCCTCG
>JBIOWR010000160.1:0-10405 GCA_044868775.1 Actinomycetota bacterium | reverse complement strand
CCTGGACGTTCGGGCCGGAGGATGCCGACAACCGCATCACCGGCGACGTCTTGGAGTTCTGCAAGGTCGGCGTGCAGCGCCTCAAACGAGAGGACGCGCAGACGCTCAAGACGGAGGGTCCGCTGGCGGAGGCCGCCCTAACGCACGCCCGAGCGTTCCTGTAACCCTGTCTTCGACCGGTGAATCCGGCTCGCGAGCGGGGGGCGTCCTCGCGCGGAGCCGAAACGCATGAGAGCCCGCGACGAAGTCGCGGGCTCTCGCCGTGCGTCCGGACTTAGGCCGAAGCCTTCGTGCTCTTGCGGCCGTTCGTCGCCGGGAGGACCTTGCCGGTCACCGGCTCGAGCGCCTTGACGAAGCTGAGCGCGTACTGCTTCTGCGCCTTCAGCGCCTGCTCTGCGATGCCGAACCCGGTGGTCACGACTTCCTTGGGCGTCGGCAGCGACGCCGTGAACGGAAGTTGCGGAAGCTCGGGGATGTAACCGCCGATCGTCTTCGTGACGGTGGACACGGCGGAGACGTAGGCGTCCTGCGCCTTGCCGACCGTGGAGATGACGCGGTCGCCGGCCTTCGAGACCGCCTCGGTGTACTTCTGCATGTGCTGGCTCCTTTCGGGCTTGGTGCCAGTGCTTGGTATACCAAGCGCACGCTAGGCGTGTCAAATCGCGAGGGGGCGCCCGCGGAGCGCACCGCTAGTCCACGAACCCCCGGTAGACCTGGATGAGCGCCTTCTTCTGATCGGCGCTGAGCCTCGGATCACGCCGAATCGCCTGCTCCACCGAAACGTGCCGCTCGTCGGGAATCGTGCTCTCGTCGAGGAATCCCGCCTTGCGGTAGAGCGTCTCCGCCTGGATTTGCAGCGCGTCGGCGATACCCTTGAGGACCTCGGCGGAAGGGCGGTAGATGCCGCGCTCGATCTGGCTGAGGTACGGGTTGGAGACCTTCGCCAGCGCGGCCGCTTGCCGCAGGGAGAGGTCGGCGAGGCGACGCTGGGCGCGGATGAAGTCGCCGAGCGACTTGAACGGGCCGTCGTTGCCGGGCATGCGGGAAGTATAGCGCCCGCTTGGAATACCAAGCGCCGCGGTGGGAGGGCGGAACCGACCGCGGAGGGCGGAACCGACCGCGGAGGGCGGCCGTCCAAGCCCGGGACGTCCGGAACCGAGGGAGGCATCGTGAAGCGCACCGCATGCGTCGCCGTGGTCACCGCAACGCTCTTGCTGCTCCTGGCGGCACCCGCCCTTGCGCAAGAGACCACTCCTGTCGAGGTGACGCCGGTGCCTCCCGAGGAGACCGGCTTCTTCGAGGTGACGCGCGTGCAGCTCTTCGTCGACGGCGCCGCCGTCGACAAGGCGAAGCCGGACCAGACCACAACCGCCCGCGTCACGTTGACGAACCGCGGTTCGCAGACCGCGAACGACGTGTCGGGCGTGCTCGAAGCCGGCTACCCACAGGTGCGGATCGTGGACGGGACCGCGACCTTCGGCGACCTCGCCGCGGGCGCGAGCGGCACCGGCGAGTTCACGTTCGTGATCGCCGATGCCAACTGCGAGAAGCAGGTCGGCTTCGCCGTCGCGCTGAAGTCGTCGCTCGGAGACAGCGCGACCAAGTTGCTCGTCGAGGCGTCCTGTCCCGGACCGCGGCTCTTCCTCGCCAACCTCGAATACGAAGGCGGCGACGGCGACGTGATTCCCGAGCCCGGCGAGATGCTCCGGGTGTTCGTGACGCTGCAAAACAACGGCGACGACCCGGCGACCGACGTGCGCGGCACGCTCAAGCTGATGAAGGGCGACGTGACGATCGTGGACGGCACCGCCGTGTGGCCGGACATCGCTGCGGGCAAGGCCGCGCGCGCCTCGCAGCCGTTCGTCATTCAGATCTCTCCCACGGCCACGCGCGCAGACGGATGCCAAGGCGCGACGGTCGACGGCACGGTTTCGTCCGACGGCACGGTTTCGTCCGACGGAGCAACGACGCGGGACGGCGCCACCGCATCGGATCTGCCGGCGTCGGCGGACGACACGCCCACGATGGTCGCGCCCGAGCCCGCGGCCCCTCCGGCTCAAGACGCCCCGGTGGAGTTCTCCGCGGTCGCGAACGTGAGCGCCGGCGGCAAGACCTTCGAGATCCCGATCGACAGCGGTCTCTATTGCGCGTTCACCACCGACAAACAGCTCGGCGCACCCACGAGCGGACGCGAGCCCGCCGCCACGGACGACGCGCGCAACGTCGCCGAGGCGCAGCGCGTGTCCAAGACCAATACGGCGTCGGTGGCCTCGATCGTCGCCGTGATCGCGCTGGCGGTGCTCGCCGCGTTGACCCGCCTTATCCGCGCTCGCTCTACTTGATGAGGCGCGACATGCGCCGGTCCGCGAGCACCTTGCCGCCGGTCTGACACTGCGGGCAGTACGTCACCTCGTGCGACTCGTACGACACGCGCCGCAAGTCGGCGCCGCAGCGCGGGCACGGATAGCCGTGCCTGCTGTGCACGGTGAAATGGTCGCCGATCTTCGTCGGCAACCCACCGCTGCGCTTGCGTTCGATCTCGAGCGCCGCGGTGAGAATCGTGCGCACCGACGTGAGCAATCGCGTGCGCTCCTCGTCGCCGAGCGACGAGAGCGATGCGTACGGCGAGAGGCGTGCATCGTGGAGGATGTCGTCGCTGTAGCCGCGTCCGATCCCGGCGACGGTTCGCTGGTCGCGCAAGATCGTGTGCACGCGGCGCGTGTCGGCACCGTCGAGCACGAACGATTCGAACTCCGGCGAGAGCGGCTCGGAGCCGAGCGCAGCGAGCGGTCCGTCGTCGCCGGAAGCGAGGATCCACCAACCGGCTTTGCGCTCGGTGCCGAACTCCTTCACGAGAATCGACGGACGATCGGCGAACGACAATCGCACGACGCCGAACTTCGGCCGCGTCGCCTTGGGCGGATCTTCGACGTCGACGCGTCCTCCTTGTGAGAGATGCACGAGCAAGCGCGGGCCGTCGAAGTCGAGCACGAGGTACTTGCCGCGGCGGCCGGACGAGCGCAGCGTTCGCTCGTGGAGCGATTCCGGCGCGGGCTCCACGGTCTTGAGCGCGGAGAACTGCAGCGGAGCCGCACGCTGGAACGCCGCGCCTTCGAGCAGCGCGCCCAGCCGCTCCGACAACGCTTGCATCTCGGGAAGCTCCGGCACGCACGTCACTGTAGCCTGCGTCGCGATGAACGCGACCACGCCGTGGCGGCCGACGCGCGAGCAGCTCGCAGCCGCGCGCGGCAAGCACCTGCGCGACGTGATCGCGCCCGATCTCGCCGTGCTCTTCTGCGGCATCAACCCGAGTCTGTACTCGGCCGCGGTCGGTCATCACTTCGCGCGCCCCGGGAATCGATTCTGGAAAGCGCTGCACCTGTCGGGGTTCACCGATCGGTTGGTGTCGCCGTTCGAGGACGCAACGCTGATCGAGCGCGCCCTTGGGCTCACGAACCTCGTTGCGCGTGCAACCGCCGGCGCGAAAGAGCTGACGCCGGATGAGCTGCGTCGCGGCGTCGCGCGTTTGCGAGTGAAGGTCGAACGGATGCGACCACGCACGGTGGTGGTGCTCGGCGTCGATGCATATCGCATCGCGTTCGGTGAAGCCGCAGCCACGATCGGCGCGCAGCCGCGCGAGCTCGCGTCCGCCGCCGTGTGGATGTTGCCGAACCCGAGCGGGCTCAACGCGCACTGGCAGCTCCCGCAGCTCGCCGATGCGTTCCGCAAGCTCCGCGAAAACCTGGTTTGAGCGGGCTCGTGCTCGGGTAGATGAGGAAGGTCGGGCCTCCGCCTTCCCTTCGGGGGCCCGTTCGTTTGCTCCCGGCGGTGCATAGCGCGCCCCACGCGGTCGACCCCATGCGCAGTTGTTGACGACGACGGTCGCGCGGCAGTAGGAACTCTCCAATTGTCGACCGGAAGGGGAGCGCATGGCCAAGTTCGGGCGGTGGCCGGTCGTGCAACAAATCCTGAAGCGCGACGCGCTCGGCTTGGGCGAGACCGCATTCACCGATCGAACGCGCGAGCTGAAGCCGCGCACGGAGGAAGCGGACCGCGTCGTGCGCTCGGTGTGTCCGTACTGCGCGGTCGGGTGCGGCCAGCTCGTCTACGTGAAGGACGACAAGATCACCGACATCGAAGGCGATCCCGACTCGCCGATCTCGCGCGGGTGCTTGTGTCCGAAGGGCGCCGCCACGTTCCAGCTCGTCACCGGGTCGCATCGTGTGCACTCCGTGCTGTATCGCCGTCCGTTCGCGACCGAATGGGAGACGATCTCGCTCGAGCGCGCGATGGACATGGTCGCGGAGCGCGTGAAGGAGGCGCGCGACGAGACCTGGGAGGAGCGTGCGGAGGACGGCACGCCGTTGCGGCGCACCATGGGCATTGCGCACCTCGGCGGTGCGACGCTCGACAACGAAGAGAACTACTTGATCAGGAAGCTGTTCACGGCTGCGGGCATCGTGCAGATCGAGAACCAAGCCCGTATATGACACAGCTCCACCGTCCCCAGTTTGGGGACATCGTTCGGACGAGGCGGAGCGACGACGTTCCAGCAAGACCTCGCGAACGCCGACTGCATCGTGATCCAGGGCTCGAACATGGCGGAGTGTCATCCGGTCGGGTTTCGCTGGGTCACCGAGGCGAAGCGCAGGGGCGCGACGATCATCCATGTCGATCCGCGCTTCACGCGCACGAGCGCGGTCGCCGATGTGCACGTGCCGATTCGCGCAGGAACCGACATCGCGTTCCTCGGCGCGATCGTCAACTACATCATCTCCAACGAGCGGTACTTCCGTGAGTACGTGGTGAGCTACACGAACGCGCCGGCCATCGTGGACGAGTCGTTTCGTGACACCGAAGACCTCTCCGGCCTGTTCAGCGGGTGGGACTCCGAGCGCCGCGCGTACGACCCGAGCTCGTGGCAGTACGAAGGCGGGACGGCCCGCGAGCCGCGGCACGTCGACGAGACCTTGCAACATCCACGATGCGTGTTCCAGATCACCAAGCGCCACTTCGCGCGGTACACGCCGGAGATGGTGGAGGAGATCTGCGGTGTGCCGCGCGCGCAGTTCCTTCGCGTGGCTGAGGCCTTGTGCGACAACTCCGGGCGGGAGCGCACGTCGGCGTTCTGCTACGCGGTCGGCTGGACGCAGCACTCCGTCGGCGTGCAATACATTCGCACCGCCGCGATCATCCAGCTGTTGCTCGGCAACATGGGGCGGCCGGGCGGTGGCATCCTCGCGTTGCGCGGGCACGCGTCGATCCAAGGCTCCACCGACATCCCCACGCTGTACAACTTGCTTCCAGGATATCTGCCGATGCCCAATGCGCCCGGCGATTCGCGTTTGCAGGATTACCTCTCGCGCAACACCGCTGCGTCCGGGTGGTGGAGCGAGCTCCCGAAATACGCGGTCTCGCTGCTGAAGGCGTACTGGGGCGAGGCGGCGACGCGCGACAACGACTTCTGTTTCGATTACCTGCCGCGTATCACCGGCGACCACTCGCACATGACGACGGTAACCGACATGGCGGACGGCAAGGTCAAGGGCCTCTTTCTCATGGGAGAGAACCCCACCGTCGGCTCGATGCACGGCGCGCTGCAACGCGCGGGGATGCGCAAGCTCGATTGGGTGGTCGTGCGCGACTTCGCGCCCACCGAGAGCGCGGAGTTCTGGCGCGACGGCGGTGAGTACGAGCGGGGAGAGGTGCGCCCGCAGGACGTCGGCACGGAAGTGTTCTTCTTCCCGTGCGCGGCGCACACCGAGAAGGACGGATCGTTCACGAACACGCAGCGGCTCGTGCAGTGGCACCACGCCGCGGTCGATGCGCCGGGAGACAGCCGCAGCGACTTGTGGTTCTTGTACCACCTGGGGCGGCGGTTGCGCGCGCTGTACTCCTCGTCGGTCGATCCAAAGGATCGGCCGCTTCGAGAGCTCACGTGGGAGTACCCGGTGCGCGGCGCGCACGAGGAGCCGGACGCGGAGAGCGTGCTCGCCGAGATCAACGGCTTCACGGTTGCGGACGGCGCGCCTGTGTCGTCGTTCCGCGAGCTGCGCGACGACGGGTCGACGGCATGCGGGTGCTGGATCTATGCCGGCTCGTTCGACGGAGGCGTGAACCAAACCGCGCGCCGCAAGCCGGCGAGCGAGCAATCGTGGGTGGCTCCGGAGTGGGCGTGGTCGTGGCCGGCGAACCGGCGCATCCTCTACAACCGCGCGTCTGCCGACCCCGACGGCGTGCCGTGGTCGGAGCGCAAGGCGTACGTGTGGTGGGACGAGTCACAGGGAAGATGGACGGGTCACGACGTGCCGGACTTCCTCGAAGACCGTCCGCCGTCCTACCGTCCCGGCGACGATGCGCGCGGCGTCGACGCGATCTCGGGCATCGATCCGTTCATCATGCAAAGCGACGGCAAGGGCTGGCTGTACGCGCCCAACGGGTTGCAGGACGGACCGCTCCCGGCGCATTACGAGCCGCACGAGTCCGTCGTCGAGAACCTCTTGTATCCACAACAGAGCAACCCGGCGCGCACCGAGTACCGGCGTCGCGACAACCCGTACCACAAGGGCGTGTTCGACGAGCGCTATCCGTACGTGCTCACGACGTACCGGCTCACCGAGCATCACACCGCGGGCGCGATGACGCGATGGCTGTCGTGGCTCGCCGAGCTGCAACCGGAGATGTTCTGCGAAGTGTCGCCGCAGCTCGCGCTGGAGCGCGACTTGGTCAACGGCGGATGGGCGACGATCAGCACTGCGCGCGGCGACATCGAGGCGCGCGTGCTCGTGACCGAACGCATCCGCCCGCTGGTGATCAAGGGCCGCACCGTGCATCAGATCGGGCTGCCGTATCACTGGGGGAGCCGCGGGCGCGTCACCGGCGACGCCGCGAACGAGCTGATCTCGTTCGTGGCCGATCCGAACGTGTCCATCCAGGAGTCCAAAGCGCTCACCGGCAACATCCGACCGGGCCGGCGCCGATGACGAAGGGTTTCTTCACCGACACCACGGTTTGCATCGGGTGCAAGGCGTGCGAGGTCGCGTGCAAGGAGTGGAACCAGCTTCCCGACGACGGCATGTTCTTCACCGGCATGTCGTACGACAACACCGTAGACCTCGGCGCATCGACCTGGCGGCACGTGTCGTTCGTGGAGCGTCCGGTGCCGCTCGGCGGGCAGACGACCGGCAACGGCGATTTCTCGTGGTTGCTGATGTCGGACGTGTGCAAGCACTGCGCGTCCGCGGCGTGCCTGGAGGCGTGCCCTACCGGCTCGATCGTGCGCACCGGTCACGGGTCGGTGTTCGTGCAGCCGGACGTGTGCAACGGGTGCGGCTACTGCGTGACGTCGTGCCCGTTCGGGGTCATCGATCGCCGCGAGGACGACGGGCGCGCGTGGAAGTGCACCCTGTGCTACGACCGGCTCGAGGGCGGGCTGGAGCCGGCGTGCGCGAAGGCGTGTCCCACGGACTCGATCCAGTTCGGCGATCTCGACGAGCTGCGTGTGCGCGCAGACGAGCGCGTGCGCGTGCTGCACGAGCGCGGAATGCCGGAGGCGTATCTGTACGGCGCGCGCGCGGAGGATCAATCGGGCACCGACGGGCTCAACGCGTTCTTCTTGCTCGTGGACACGCCGGAGACCTACAACTTGCCGCCCGATCCGGTGTCGCCGACGAAGGTGGCGTCGCAAGCGTGGTCGGCGTTCGCAGCTGCGGTCGCGGGGCTTGCGCTCGCGGCGTTCGGTGCGGTGGCGTCGGCATCGCGTGATCGCAAGCGCGCATGACGAACGACGGCCGGTACATCGACCCGCGCCTCGGCGCGCTGAGCGGCGAAGGCTCGCAACAGCGCGTACGCGCCGGCGAAGAGCGCTTGGACCAGCTCGCACGCGAAGCGTGGGATCACGTCCCGTCGTCGCCGCCGCAGGGCGGTGCGACGTATTACGACCGGCCCCTGCTGAAGGAGCCGGTGTGGAAGTGGTACGTGCCGGCGTACTTCTACGCGGGCGGCGCCGCCGGTGCGTCGGCGGTGCTCGGCGCGATCGCGCAAGCCGTCGGCGGCGAGGAGATGCGCGGGCTCGTGAAGCGCGCGCGTTGGGTTTCGGCGCTCGGCTGCGCGAGCGGCACGGTGCTCCTCGTGCTCGACCTCGGACGCCGCGAGCGCTTCCTCAACATGCTGCGCGTGTTCCGGCCGACGTCGCCGATGAGCGTGGGCTCGTTCGTGCTCGCGGCCGCCGGACCGCTCACCGCCGTCGCGGCGCTGCTCGCCGAGGCCGACGGCGACGGCGCGCTCGGCGTGCTGGGCGACGCCGCAGGATACGCGGCCGGCGCGGCCGGCCTCCCGCTGTCGGGATACACCGCGGTGCTCGTCTCCAACAGCGCCATCCCGATCTGGCAGGAGGTGCGCCGGTCGCTGCCGGCGCTGTTCGTCTCCTCCGCAGTCTCGAGCGCCGCGTCGCTGCTCGACGTGACGTCGCTGTCCCCGAAAGAACGTTCGGCCGTGCATCGCTTCGGGGTCGCCGGCAAAGCCGCCGAGCTGGTTGCGATGCGCGCGGTCGAGCGCGACGCGTCGCGCGTCGAGCGCGTCGGGCGACCGTTGCGCGAAGGGTTTTCCGGCACGCTATGGAGGGCGTCGAAGGCGGCGACGGCCGCCGGTCTCGCGCTGACCCTGCTCCCCGGAAAGCATGCCTGGAAGCGAACGGCGGCGGCCGCGCTGGGCACCGCCGGTGCTCTCGGCATTCGCATGGCGATCTTTTACGCGGGCGTTGCCTCCGCGCGCGATCCGCGTGCCACGTTCGAGCACCAACGCGCTGGTCACGGAGCTTCCGAGGTTACCGCGAGCAGCGACGCCGCCACGCGCGTACCATCATGAGGATGCAGCCACTCATCGACGGCTTCGGCCGCCTCGCCGACGACCTGCGCATCTCGGTGACCGACAAGTGCAACTTCCGCTGCACGTACTGCATGCCGGCGGAGGGATTGCCCTGGCTCGAGCGATCCGAGCTGCTCACCTATGAGGAGATCGCTCGGCTCGCATCCGTGTTCGTGGGCCTCGGCGTGCGCACCATCCGGCTCACCGGGGGCGAACCGCTCGTGCGCCGCAACCTCGAGACGCTGATCGCGATGCTGCGCGACCATGGTGTGCCCGACCTGTCGCTCACGACCAACGGATACTTCCTCGCCGACAAAGCCGAGGCCCTCGCGAGTGCGGGACTGCGCCGTATCAACGTGAGCGTCGACTCGCTGCTGCGCCATCGCTTCGCGGAGATCACGCGACGCGACGCGCTCGATCAGGTGCTCGAAGGGTTGCGCGCCGCGGAGCGCGCCGGGTTGTCGCCGGTCAAGCTCAACTGCGTCGTCGTGCGCGGCACCAACGACGACGAGGTCGTGGAGTTTGCACGCTTCGCGCGCGAGACCGGGTACGAGGTGCGCTTCATCGAGTTCATGCCGCTCGACGCGCAGGAGCAATGGGAGATGGAGCAAGTCGTGCCGTCGAGCGAGGTGCTCGCCACGATCGGCGCGACGTTCCCGCTGGAGCCGGTCGTGCACGGACCCGAGCCCGCGACGATGTACCGCTTCGTCGACGGCGCGCCCGGCCGCATCGGCGTGATCTCGAGCGTGAGCGAGCCGTTCTGCTCGAGCTGCAACCGCATCCGGCTCACGGCCGACGGGCAGTTCCGCACGTGTCTCTTCTCCTTGGAGGAGACCGACCTGCGCGCGCTCGTGCGCGGCGGCGCATCCGACGACGAGGTCGCCGATGCGATCCGCGCCGCGGTCGCGGCGAAGTGGGCAGGGCACTCCATCGGCAAGGCCGAGTTCGTGCGACCCGGTCGCAGCATGTCGATGATCGGCGGCTGACGCACCCGATGTTCGAAGGCGAGAACAAGCGCGAGAAGATCGTCGTCCTGCTGACGCTGTGCTTCGCCTTGTTCATGGCGATGCTCGACAACACCGTCGTGAACGTTGCGCTGCCGACGCTGAGCCGCGATCTCGGCGCCGGCGTGAGCGGATTGCAGTGGATCGTCGACGGCTACGTGCTCGCGCTCGCGAGCTTGTTGCTCACCGGCGGCATCTTGGGCGACCGCTACGGGCGCAAGCGCATGTTCCTCACCGGGCTTGCGACGTTCACGCTGTCGTCGCTCGCATGCGGGCTGGCGGACACCACCGCACAGCTCGTTGCGGCGCGCGGTGTGCAAGGCGTGGGCGCGGCGCTGCTGCTCCCGGGCACGCTGTCGATTCTCACCGTGACGTTCCCTCCACACGAACGCGCGAAAGCGATCGGGATGTGGGCCGGCATGTCGGGCCTCGCGCTCGCGCTCGGCCCGACGGTCGGCGGCTGGATGGTGGAGAGCTTTGGGTGGGAGTCCGTGTTCTTCCTCAACGTGCCGATCGGCATCACCGGATTCCTCATC
>JBIOWR010000159.1:0-2227 GCA_044868775.1 Actinomycetota bacterium | reverse complement strand
CGGACGCCATGTTCCTCCTCGTGCCCGCGCGACGCGGGAGCAAACCTCAAGCCGTGTGCAACGCCTTCCCCGCCAGCGCGAGCGCCGCCTCGCCGAAGGATTCCGACAGCGTCGGGTGCGGGTGGATGAGCGCCGCGACCTCGTCGGGCACGGCCTCCCACCCGACCGCGAGCATCGCTTCCGCGACGAGCTCGGTCACGCGCGGCCCGATGTAGTGCACGCCCAGGATCGGCCCATCTTGAGCAGCGACCACCTTGCAGAACCCGGCCGACTCTCCCAGGATCGTCGCCTTGCCGATGCCGGCGTAGTTGACGACCTTCGTCACCACGTCGTGCCCCTGCTCGCGCGCCTGCGCTTCGGTCAGGCCGACGGCGGCGACTTCCGGCATGCAATACGTCGCGCGCGGCACCGCGTCGTAGTTCACGGCCACCGGCCGCTTCCCGGCCGCGTGCTCCGCAACGAAGATTCCCTCCGCGAACGCGACGTGCGCGAGCTGTGGGTGCGGACGGTCGGCGAGCGCGATCACGTCGCCGACGCCGTACACGCCGCCGACCGACGTCTCGAACGCATCGTTCACTTTCACGTAGCCGCGGTCCATGTCGATCCCGAGCGGCTCGAGGCCGGCGCCGTCCGTCACCGGTCCGCGCCCGACGGCGACCAGCAAGATCTCCGCTTCGAGCGTCTCGGTCTTGCCGTTCACCGTCACGGTCGCTTGCACCGAATCCTCACCGGCCTTCGCCGCTTCCAGCTTCGCACCGACGAGCGAGGTGATGCCGCGCTTCGAGAACGACTTCGCGAGCTGCTTGCCGAGGTCCGCGTCTTCGAGCGGCACCAGCGTCGGCAGCATCTCTACGATGGTCACCTTGGCGCCGAACGACGCCCAGATGCTCGCGAACTCCACGCCGACCGAGCCGCCGCCGAGCACGATCGCCGACTTCGGCACGCCGTCCATCTCCAACGCTTGATCCGACGTGATCACGCGGTGGCCGATCTCGAGGCCGGGGATCAGCTTCGCCTGAGAGCCGGTCGCGACGACGACGTGCTTTGCCGACAGCTCGCGCGAGCCCACGCGCACGACGTTGGCCGACGACAGCGACGCCTCACCGGTGACGATCTCGACCTTGCGGTGCTTCAACAACCCGCTGAGGCCGGAGACCAGCTTGTCGACGACGCGCTTCTTGTGCTGTTGCACGCCGGCCCAGTCGTACGAGACGCCCTCGGTCGTGACGCCGAACTTCTTGGATTCGGAGATCGTGTCGAGCACCTCGGCGGAGTGCAGCAGCGCCTTCGTGGGGATGCAGCCGCGGTTGAGGCAGGTGCCGCCGATGAGGTCGCGTTCGGCGAGCGCCACGTTCATGCCGAGATGCGCGGCGTGCAGCGCGGCGGAATACCCGCCCGTGCCGCCCCCGAGAACGACGAGATCGAATGAGTCGGTCACCGGTCACCTACTTGTCGAGTGTGTTCCCATCCTACCGGCCGCGCGAAACGAGCGGCCAAGGCAAGCGCGCGTCATCGCGCACGTCGGTGCGGGTAGGCTACGCGCCGCATGACCGACCTCAAGCTCTCGCCACTCGACGCGCGCCATCGCGCGCTCGGCGCGCACATGGGCGCGTTCGCCGGCTGGGAGATGCCGATCTCCTACGAGGGAACGGTGGCCGAGCACACCGCAGTGCGCGCGCGCGCCGGCGTCTTCGACGTGTCGCACCTCGGCAAGTTCCTCGCGGTCGGACCGAACGTGCGCGACGACCTCGATCGCGCGCTCACGAACCGCATCGCCGACCTCGAACGGGGGCGCGCGAAGTACAGCCTGATCCTCAACGCGCGCGGCGGAATCATCGACGACTTGATCGTGTACGTGCTCGACGACGAGCGCGTGCTCGTCGTGCCGAACGCGGCGAACGTCGACGAGGTGCGCGACGCCGTGGAGTCGGTCGGCACGAAGACCGAACCGCTCGACTGGGCGACGATCGCGCTCCAGGGACCCGAGTCGAAGCGTATTTTGCGGACGGTTCTGCCCGAAGTTCCCGAACTTGCGTACCTGGACGTCGTGGAGCTAGGCGGCGAGGCAGTCGTGGCGCGCACCGGGTACACCGGCGAGCACGGGTACGAGATCTTCTGCGCACCGGACGATGCGCCGCGGGTGTGGGACGCAGCGATCGCGGAGGGCGCGGTTCCCGCCGGGCTCGCGGCACGCGACACGCTGCGGCTCGAGATGGGGTATCCGCTG
>JBIOWR010000158.1:0-2767 GCA_044868775.1 Actinomycetota bacterium | reverse complement strand
GCGGCGGCGCCCGCCGACTGCAGGCTTTCCGCCCACGACAGCGCGAACCCCCGGCACACCGGGTCGAAGCCCTCCGCGGTCGTGCGCCACAGCCCGCAGATCGTGCCGACGTATGCCGACGTGGCGTTGCCTCCGAGGAACCCGTATCGCTCGATGAGCGCGGTGCGCGCCCCGAGCCGCGCGCTCGTCACCGCGGCGGCAAGGCCGGCCGAACCGCCGCCTACCACCACGACGTCGGCGTCGAGGATCGCCGGCGCGGAGCGAGACGGAACGTCGATGGTCACGAGGACTCCCCGGGCAATTCGGACGAGCAGGGCGAGTGTATGGAGAAATACCTTGCTTGCGCTAGCCCGGAATGCCCCAGTTTGCCACGCTCCGTGGTCGTAAGTGCGATTCAAGACCGCAGGTAGAGGCCCCGATACCACTCTCAGTAGTGGGGAAGTTGTTCTGAATAAGCAGTCGGTCTCCACCGAAAAGGCAAACCCGTCGCAAGGCGGGGACGCAAAGCCACGGGACCCTGGGCCTCGAGCCCACCGAGAGGGTCAGCCGGGTTGCCGAAGGGGAGAGCGCGGACCTAGCGGCCCGTCGCTCCCGCCATCAGGCGCAGGAGAGGCGGGCTGTTTGTTCGGGACCCGATCAAGGGGCCGGACAAAATGGGTCGAGTCAAGAAGCTCTCTTCGGCGGTCATCATCGCCGCTCTCGCGTTCACCACGCTGACGCTCACCGCAGGCGTCGCGCACGCGAGCACCGCAACGCAAGAATCCGAATTCGTCAGCAAGATCAACCACGAGCGCACCAGCCGGGGGCTGCGCGCGCTGACCGTCAAGTCCGACCTCGTCTCCGTGGCGCGCTGGCACAGCGGCCGCATGGCGAGCAAGGGCACGATCTGGCACGGAGACGACACGCCGTACAAGATCACCGGCTGGACGATCTATGGAGAGAACGTCGGCATGGGCCCGACCGTCTCCGACCTCCACACCGCGTTCATGAACTCTGTGCACCACCGCGAGAACATCTTGGAGTCCGCGTTCAACCAGATCGGCGTCGGCATCGTCGTGAAGGACGGCACGATCTACGTCACCGAGATCTTCGTGAAGCGCGCGTCGACCACGACGACGACCGTGCGCAAGACGAGCACCACCACCACGTACCGCTCGAAGCCTGCGGTGTCGCGTCCGACGACGACGGCTGCACGACCGGTCGCCAAGCCGGCCGCGCCGAAGCCCAAGCCGGTCCCGGTCGCCGCACCGCTGAACGTCTCGCTGCTCGTGGAGCTCGTCGGGCTCGACGCGCACAGCGTGGATCCGGCTACCGGCCAAGCGCTGGGAGTCTAGAAACCGAATAAGCCCCACCCGACGTCTCGGGCGGTCCCCCCATCCCCCGAGGCGCGGCCCCAGTCCGGCGCCGGCCCCCTCCGGCGCCGGACCGCTTTTTCGGCACGAACGACGCTCGTGCGTGCAGGAGGACTCGTATGCGGAACCCCTGCACGCATGAACGCGCGAGCGGCTACGGTTCCGAGCGCAGCGTCGGGATCACGATCGGGAACCCGCGCGGCGACGGGGACGGCTGGGGCTCTTCGGAGGGCTCCGCGTCGGGGCTCCCGGTATCGATCGGGTTCAACGAAGTCCCAGGCGTCGGCTTCTTCCCGTCGTACATGCCCGGGTACTTCAGCTCTTCTTGATTCGCGAGCAACGCGTTCATCGTGCGCATCCAGATCGACGCCGGGAACGAGCTGCCGGTGACGCGACGCACGCCGTGGATGTTGCGCATCTCCGCGTTCGACGCCGCGTACCCCATCCACACCGCCGTCACGATGCCGCCGGCCGCGCCGACGAACCACGCGTCGCGATGCTCCTCGGTAGTGCCGGTCTTCCCCACCGGCGTGAAGCGCTTGAGACGCACGCGCGAACCCGTGCCGTATCGCGTGACCGCGCGCAGCGCTTCCTTTACGTCGTCGGCCACGTCGTGCGGGAGCACGACCTGCGGCTCGCGCTCCGAGTCGAACAACACCTTTCCGTCCTCCGCCGTGACCTTTTCGAGCGCGGACGGCCGCGCCCACAAGCCGTCGTTGACGAACGGCGTGTACGCCGAGGCCATCTCCAGCGTCGTGACGCCCGATACGCCGAGCGCGAGCGCGGGGAACTTTCCGAGCGGGCTCTTGATGCCGAGCCGCTTGGCGACGTCGATCACGTTGTCGATACCGACGTCGCGAATGAGTTGCGCGTACACCGTGTTGACGCTGTACGCGGTCGCGTTGCGCAACGTCAGCCGTCCGTAGCCGCGGCGATCGTAGTTGCTCACCGGCCACACGCCGTATCCGTCGAACTTCAGGCGCATCGATCCCGGCGCGCGATACGTCGATGACAGCTTCTTTCCATGCATCAACGCGGCCGCGAGCACGAACGGCTTGAACGCGCTGCCCGACGGACGGCGGCCCTGCGTCGCGAGGTTGAAGTCGCCGAGGCGTTTGTTGCGTCCGCCGACCATCACGCGCACCGCGCCCGACGACGCATCGATGGAGACGACGGCGACGTCGGGGTCGTCGGCTTCGGGCAGCAGATCAGCGATCGCATCCTCGGCTGCGCGTTGCGCTTCGAGATCCAAGCTCGTCGTCACGCGCAACCCGGCGCGATACAACCGGTCCTCTCCCAAGTCCGCGATGATGTTGCGGCGCGCCCAGTCGACGAACATCGGTGCGATCACGCTGCGCCGCCGAGGCTTCACGAGCTTCAACGGCGTGACGCGCGCCGCGTCTGCACTCGGCAGG
>JBIOWR010000157.1:0-5185 GCA_044868775.1 Actinomycetota bacterium | reverse complement strand
GGACTAGTCAGGGTTTGGTGCCGGCCACGAGCAACATGATCGACATCCGCCGCAGCCCGGGTGTGTGTTCCAGTGCCGCGTCGATGCGATCGAACGCGCGCGACCACGAGGCAGGCTTCGGCGGCGTGTAGAGCACGCGCTCCAGCCGCAAGTCGCGCAGCCCCGCTCGGTGCATCCATGCGAGGAGCGATTTCGGCGTCACCTGGAACGACAAGCGTTCCTCGGGTTGCAGGATCGACGCGGCGAGGTGCGAGGGGAACTTCCAGTTCGGCTCCATCGCCGCGACGCGTCCGCCCGCGCGGGTGATGCGCGCGAGCTCGGCGACGGCGAGCCACGGCTGCGCCATGTGATGGAGCGTGCCCGAGCAGAACGCCGCGTCGACGCTCGCATCGGCGATCGGGATGCGCGCTGCGTCGGCGGCGACGAACGGCGCCGTGGGCACGCGCGCGTGCGCGCGCCGGAGCATCGCGTGCGACGCGTCGAGTCCCGCGTAGCGCGCGCCCGCACGCTCGATCATCCACCGCGCGTGCAACCCCGTTCCTGCGCCGGCTTCGAACACGCGCTGCCCCGGCTGCACGCGCATCGCATCGACGAGTCGTTGCGCCTTGATCGCGTGGTTGCGGTTGTCGCGGCTGCCGAGCGACCACGCCGAGCGGTCGAATTCGTGCGCGTGCCGCTCGTAATGGTCGATCTGCTTTCGCAGCGCGTCGTCGCTCATTCAGCGCTCCGCGCGCGCACTCGTCGCGATGACGCTCTCGTACACGCGCACGTACGCGGCGGCCATCGCGTCGGCGGTGTAGCGGGTTGCGGTGGTGAGGGAGGCGGCGCGCAGGCGCTCGCGAAGATCGCGGTCGTCGCGCAAGCGCGCCAGCGCCGAGGCGAGCGCCTGTGCGTCGCCGGGCGGCACGAGCAACGCGTTCGCTTCGTCGGTGAGGAAGTCGGTCTGTCCTCCCGCGTTCGCAGCGACGACCGGGAGCCCGGCCTGCATCGCCTCCAGGTACACGAGACCGAATCCTTCGTGGAGCGACGCGAGCGCGAACGCGTCGGCCGACGCGAGCATGCGACGAACCTCCTCCGTGGGCAACGCTCCGTGGAACCGTACGCGCTCACGCGGGGCCATCTGCTCGAGCGTCTCGCGCTCCGGCCCGTCGCCGACGACCTCCACGCGAACTCCGCCGAGCGACGCAGCGGCCTCCACGAGAACGTCCAGCGCCTTGCGCTTCACCAGCCGCGCCACGGTGACCACGACGAGCTCGTCGCCCCATCCGAGCGCCGCGCGATCACGCTCGGGGAGTGCGGCCTGCGCGATGCCGCACGGCACGACGGCGACATCGGTGCGACCGGTGAGCGCCGTCGCGCGCCGCGCGATGTCGCCGGAGATGGCCGTCACCGCCGACGCGCCGCGCACGACGCGCCGAACCACCGCGCGCATCGGCGCGAAGCTCGACGGGCTCATGCGCGACGGGTCGTACACGTCGGCGCCGATCACGGTGAGCACGTGCGGCGCGCGTGCGCGGCGTGCGATCGCGGCGCCCGCGGGCCCGCTCGGCACCGCGAAGAACGTGTGCACCACGTCGTACGCGTGCGTGCGCGCGAGCCACGCGCCGGTGCGGCGTGCCGACGGGCCGAACGTCAGCAGCGACGGCGTCGATGCGTGCGTCGTGTCGCGGCGACCGAGCACCGCGGTGCGCACGATGCGCACGTGGCCCTCGTACGCGTCGCGCGGCGTGCCTTCGGATCGCGTGGTCAGCACGGTCACCTCGTGACGGCGCGAGAGCTCGTCGGCAAGGGTCTTCGTGAGGATGCCGCCGCCTCCGCCGAGCGGCGGATACTCGTAGTTGACCAGGAGGATCCTCATGATTCGCGCGCGCGGCCGCTAATCTAACCACACCGTGGAACCGGCACTACCCGATCCGAAGCCGCCCGTTCGCGCGAAGCGCGCGCGCTGGCTCAAGGTCGCCGTGCGCGTCGTCGTCGGCGTCGGCGTCCTCGGCTTCGTCGTGCTGCGGCATCCGGAGGGGCTCGTCGACTACATCACGCGCGCCGATCCGGTGTGGCTTGCCGCCGCGTTCGCTTCGATCATCGCCGGGCTGTTCGTGAGCGCGCTGCGCTGGCGCGTGTACCTCGAAGCGCTCGGCTTGCACATGCCGTTCGGCTCGCTGTTCCGCCTGTACTTCGTCGGTACGTTCTTCAACGCGTTCCTGCCGACCGGTATCGGCGGCGACGCGTACAAGGCCATCCGCATCGGCCGCGATCGCGGCCAGCTCAGCCGTGCGTTCGCGACGGTGTTCCTCGATCGGTTCGCCGGCATCCTCGGCCTCGCCGCGATCGGCTTCGGCAGCACGGTCGCGCTGGTCGTGCGCGGCGAAGGCGGACCGGTCACGTACACCTCCCTGGTGTTGAGCGGCGGCATCGTGATCGCCGCGTTGCTGGTGCTGCTCGGCGGCGACCGGCTCGCCGGCGTGTTCCTTCCCGACCGCGGCATCTTCGGCCGCATTCGCAAAGCGATTCGCGACATCGAGACGGGAGGGCGTGCGCGCAAGACGCTCGTGCCCGGCATCGGCTACGGCGTGACGTTCCAGCTGCTCGTGCTCGGCTACCACCTCGCGATCGCACGTTCGCTCGGCATCTCCATCAACCTCGCGGAGATGTCGGCGATCGTCGTCATCGCTTCGCTGGCAACGATGATCCCCATCACGATCAACGGCCTCGGCTTCCGCGAGTCGGCGTACAAATGGGGGCTCACGCAGTTCGCCGGCGTGCCGCCCGCGCTCGGCACCGCCTTCGCGATCCTCGTGCTCGCCGTGTTGCTGTTCTCGAGCGCGGTGGGCGGGCTCGTCTACGTGCTCGCCGGCGGGGAGGTTGCGCCCACGGCCGAGAGCGCCGAGCCGGTCTCGCCGTAACACGCGCGAAAACACGCTCCCTCCACGCCGGGATACAATCGCGCGCGACCTGGAGGGGCGATGGCCAAGAAGAAGACTCCGATTGACGAGCAGACGACCGGCACGGTCGATCGCGCGGCCGACACGATCACCGAGCCCGCGGCGCGCGACACCGTCGAGCACAAGATCGAGGAGCTCGACAAGCGCCACGACCAAGCGCTGCACGCCGGATCGAAGCAAGCCGTCGAGCGCCAGCACGAACGTGGCAAGCTCACGGCGCGCGAGCGCATCGAGATCCTGCTCGACCCCGGCTCGTTCACCGAGACCGACACGATGGCTCGTCATCGCGCGCACGGTTTCGGCCTCGAAAAGCAGCGCCCGTACGGCGACGGCGTCGTCACCGGATGGGGCACGATCGAGGGCCGCCGCGTGTTCGTCTTCTCCCAGGATTTCACCGTGTTCGGCGGTTCGCTCGGCGAGGTCTTCGGCGAGAAGATCTGCAAGATCATGGACCTCGCGCTGCAAACCGGCTGTCCGGTGATCGGCCTCAACGACTCCGGCGGCGCGCGCATCCAGGAAGGCGTCGTGTCGCTCGCGAGCTACGGCTTCATCTTCGAGCGCAACGTGCGCGCGTCGGGCGTGATCCCGCAGATCTCCGTGATCGTGGGTCCGTGCGCGGGCGGCGCGGTGTACTCACCGGCGATGACCGACTTCATCTTCATGACGAAGGAAACGAGCCACATGTTCATCACCGGTCCCGACGTCATCAAGACGGTGACCGGCGAAGAGGTCACGTTCGAGGAATTGGGCGGCGCGATGACGCACGCGTCGCGCTCCGGCATCGCGCACTTCGTGGCGGAGGACGAGAGGCACTGCCTCCAGATGGTTCGCTATCTCATGTCGTTCCTGCCACAAAACAACATGGAGGACGCGCCGTATTACCCGCCCACCGACCCGCCGGACCGCCGCGAGCAACGCCTCGTCGACTTGATGCCCGACGAGCCGAACAAGCCGTACGACATGCACGAGGTGCTCAAGCTCGTGTTCGACGACGGCCAGTTCTTCGAGGTATTCCCGCACTTCGCGCAGAACATCATCACCGGCTTCGCTCGCCTCAACGGACGCGTCGTCGGCATCGTCGCCAACCAGCCGATGCACCTCGCCGGCGTGCTCGACACGCTGTCGAGCGAGAAGGCCGCGCGGTTCGTGCGTACCTGCGACGCGTTCAACATCCCGCTGATCGCGTTCGTGGACGTGCCGGGATTCCTCCCGGGAACGAACCAAGAGTGGGGAGGCATCATCCGGCGCGGCGCGAAGCTGCTGTACGCGTTCACCGAGGCGACGGTGCCGCGCATCCAACTGATCACGCGCAAGGCATACGGCGGCGCGTACGTCGTCATGAACTCCAAGTCGATTCGCGCCGACATCGCGTTCGCGTGGCCGACCGCCGAGGTCGCGGTCATGGGGCCGGAGGGGGCCGTCAACATCGTGTTCCGCAAAGAGCTGGAGGCCGCCGACGAGCCGGTGACGCGCCGGAAAGAGCTGATCGGGGAGTACACGGAGAAGTTCGCCAACCCCTACATCGCCGCGGAGCGCGGCTACGTCGACGACGTCATCGACCCGCGCGACACGCGCCCACGACTGATCGACGCGCTTGAGATGCTGGTGACGAAGCGCGAGACGTTGCCGCCGAGGAAGCACGGCAACATCCCGCTGTAGCTGCATGTGACGGTTTTCACTGCGTGGGTAGGTAACAAGTCGAATGCTTCCGGCGACGTAAGCGCGAAGACCGATAGGAGGCGCACATGCCCGATTTTCCCGCAGTCCATCACGTTGCGCTCACGGTGACGGATCTCAACCGCAGCCGCGAGTGGTACCGCCGCCTGTTCGAAGCCGACCCGGTAATGGACGAGGACACGGGTCCGTGGCACCACGTCGTCTGGGCCCTCGGCAACACGCTCTTCGCCATCCACAAGCACCCGTCCACGGACGCGAGCGATACCTTCTCCGAGTTTCGCATCGGCCTCGACCACGTCAGCTTCGCCGCGGACAGCCGCGACGAGCTGCAGAAGTGGCAGGCACGGCTCGACGAGCTGGGCCTGAAGCACGGCGGCATCCAAGACGCGCCGTACGGATCGGGTCTGTCCTTCCGCGACCCCGACAACAACGCGCTGGAGTTCTTCGCGCCGCCGTCCTAGGCCACGCGCGCTCGCGCGGCTCATGGTCGCGGCGTACGATTCGCCGCGATCATGAGCCGGCCACCAGAGAACGAGATCACCGGCGGATCGCCCTCGCCCGACGAG
>JBIOWR010000156.1:0-2051 GCA_044868775.1 Actinomycetota bacterium | reverse complement strand
GTCCCGTCGCCCGTCATCGTGAAGCGCATCACGCAGGCGTTCGCGTAGTCGCTCGCGTACGCGGTTCGTCCATCGGGAGAGAAGCCCACGCCGTTCGGCCAGTCGACGCCGCCGAACGCAACGTCCTCGTCGCCGGCGCGCACGCGCCGGAACTCCCCGGGAATCGCATCCTCGCCGGCCATCGGGCGATATCGCAGCGCGCCGACGTACAGCGCTCCGTCCGCGTCCGTGACCATGTCGTTGAAGCCGGTGACACCGTCGGGCGCGGCGAGCACCACGCGCTGCTCGCCGCCGAGCAGGTGGATCACCTCGCGCCCGGAGATCACGATGCCGCCGTCCGCGTGCGGCACGAGCCCGCCGCAGCCGCGGCGCTTCGGCAGGATCGTGCGCACGGTGCGCGCCGCGTCCACGTGGTACACGCCGCCCCCGAACACGTCGGTGAACCACGCGCCGCCGGACCCGTCGCGTCGTGGAGCTTCGACGAGCGTGAACCCCGACGCGAGGACGTCGAAGCTCACGTCAGGAGTTTGCGCGCGCGAGCATCTCCAGCATCTCGTGGCGACCGCTCGCGTCCATCGCCGCCACGCCCACGAGCACGGCGGTGGCGCCTGCGTCGGCGAACGCTTGCAGCCGGTCGCGCAAGCGCGCCTCGTCGCCGATGAGCGAGACCTGGTCGACGAGCTCGTCGGGCGTGGCCGCGATCGCTTCCGCCTTCCGGCCGCCGAGGAACAGGTCTTGCACGCGCTTGGCTTCGTCGACGAACCCGTACCGCTGCACGAGCTGGTTGTAGAAGTTCTTCTCGCGCGAGCCCATGCCGCCGATGTAGAAGCCGACGATCTGCCGCAGCAAATCGACGCCGACCTCGAACTTGCCGGCGAACGTCGGCACGAACGGCGCGATCTCGAGCGGCGGCAGATGCGGCGCGCGCTTGGACTTTCCGGCGTCGAGCATCGGGCCGAACACGCGCTGCGCATGCTCCGTGGAGAAGAACGTCGGGAGCCAGCCGTCCGCAAGCTCCGCGGTCATCTCCACGTTCTTCGGCCCGAGCGAGGCGACGTAGATCGGAAGGTCCTTGCGCAGCACCGGGTTGATCAGCTTCAGCTGCTTCGTCTGCCCGACCTTGTACACCTGACCGTCGTAGCGGATCTTTTCCCCGCTCAACACCTGGCGCACGATGTCGATGATCTCGCGCGTGCGCTGGACCGGCTTCTCGTACGCCACGCCGTGCCAGTCCTGGATGACCTGCGGGCCGCTCGCGCCGAGGCCCAGGATGAAGCGCCCGTCCGACAAGTGATCGAGCGACGCCGACGTCGCGCCGAGCAGCGCCGGTGTGCGCGAGTACAGCTGCGCGATGTTGGTGCCGAGCTTGATGCGCTCCGTGTGACACGCGAGATAGGTCAGCGTGGTGAACACGTCGAACGAATAGGCCTCGCTCGCCCAGATGGAGTCGTAGCCGAGCGACTCCGCCTCGCGCGCGCACGCGACGATGTCGTCGCGATCGTGCAGCGTCGCGTAGTTGAGCATGATGCCGAGCTTCAATCCCATGACGGCGGCAACCCTAGCAAGGGGTCATGCGGTACGCACGACGACGAGCTTGTCGGTGCCGGACTCGGCTCCCCACACCTCGCCGTGACGCCCGAGGAGCTGGCGCACGTTTGCGCCGGCGGACGGCAACCGGAGTTGCGTGAAGCGCTCGGTCGCGGGATCGAAGCGCACGATCGCGTTCGCGCCGAAGTCGGTGAGCCACACGACGCCGGCGTCGTCCACGAACACCGCGTACGGCTGCGGGTCGCGCCCGGGAAGGCGCCACTCCTTCCACGATTGCGTCTCGGGCGTGAAGCGGCCGAGCTTCCCCGCAAACCATTCCGCGACCCACAAACGCCCGCGCGAGTCGCTCCACACGCGTCGCGCGCCGCCGCCGTCGGTGGGAACGTCGAAGCGCCGCAGCGCGCCGGTCGCGGGATCGATGCGCGCGATGTACGAGCCGGCGAGCGACGAGAACCACGCGCTTCCGTCCGGCGCCGACGTGATGCCGTACGGGCCGCGGCCCT
>JBIOWR010000155.1:0-12253 GCA_044868775.1 Actinomycetota bacterium | reverse complement strand
CAGCCTTACGATCACCAACTAGCACCGATCGGTGACGCACGCGAAAGGCCCCGGCTTTGCCGGGGCCTTTCGCTCCCTCCCTGCTTGGCTCTTACGCTTCTACGCGGAACGAGAGCGACGACAGCGTGCGGAACCGCTTGCCTCCGTCCGGCGTGTAGTACAGCTCGGCAACGCAATCCGCGGCGCCGCCGGTCCAGTAGTTCGACGACAGCGTGAAGTTGCGCGTCCACGGCCACGGATATCCCTCGTAGAAGCCGGACGATGCCCAGTACACCTTCGTGCCGCCCTGGTAGCACTGAAGGCGAACCAACGGCTGATCCGTCGCGGTCGTGGAGACGTTGAACGTCACCTGCTGACCGTAATGTGCGACGCCGTCGGTGGAGTCGAGGAGCACGAGGCTGATGCTGGATTCGCCGCGACCTCCCGATCCCTTGGCTAGTGCGGCGCCGGCTGCAATCCCAACCGACAGTGACAGCGCGAGGACGACGACGAGCAAACGCTGCGCGATGCGCATGACAATCCCTCCCTCGAGGAGCACGCGCGTGTAGACGCGTCTCATTCGATGAAGCCCGGTTTGATGGGCGAAAAAACGAGCAAGTGAACCAAGAGTTACGCAGCAAGCTCGTCGAGAATGTGGATGATCTGCGCGCATCTCGCATCCCCGGCGATGCCTGCTACTGACCGCGTTCATTTCGATGGCGGGCCGCCACTGTCAGTATCGGCCGCCCCACTGACTCACTTGAGCGTCTCGACTCGATCGACCGGCTCGCCCGGGATGCGCTCGGCCCAGGAAGTCATTGCGCCCCACAGCGCGCCGGAGGTCGTCGCACCCGCACGGCCGGAAGCCCGCGTGGTCCTCGTCGTCGTTGTTTCAACACGACTATCCGCGTGTGTTGTCGATATGAAACGAAACACGCGGGGGACTACGACACCAGGGCGAAGCTAGAGCGGCGGTGGCTCGGCAGCGTTCACAATCTGCACGCGCAGCGGCAGAGACTTCAAGTGCTGATTGTTCATCATGATCTCGATCGAGTAGTCGCCCGGCTTTTCGAAGCGCGTGTTCGCCATGTTGATGACGATGTTCACGCCGACGGGACGGCCGGGAGGGCCGCCGGATTGCGCTTCGAGGCCGCCTTCGATGCGCGCGACCTCTCCGCCGTCGGCGTCGATGAGACGCACGTCGAGCAAGTGCGAGCGGCCGAGCTCCGTCGGGTGCACGAGGAAGCGCATCAACAGAGCCATGTGTGGATGCACGAGCGGGCTCGCTTGGCCGGCGATGACGTCGATGCCGCCGCCGAGGACGTAGAACTTGCGTCCCGGATCCGCTTCGGCTGCGTCGGCGAGAAACGCGAAATCGAGGTCGGGCATCAGGCGCCAACCTTACGCTCGATGGCCTGAGCGAGCTCGAAGTCCATCTCGGTGATCCCGTCGGAGACCCACGTCCACAATCGCAACGTGACGCGATCCCAGTGAATGCTCGCGTCCGGATGGTGGTTCAGCCCATCGGCGACCTCGACCAGCGATTGCACGAACGCAACCGACTCGCCGAAGTTGCGAAAGCTCCACGATTTCGTGATCGCGTCGCCGTCGCGCGACCAGCCGTCGAGCGCGGCGAGGCGGGATGCGACGTCGTCGTCGGCGAGCTTCGGCGGAGGCGGGTTCGGCATGGCGCGCATTGTAGGGGAGCGGAGCGCGTGTGGGGTGCGGACGCGCCGGCGGCCGCCGCAACCGAGTGCGCGGGCTCCGGTGTCGATACCGAAGACCCGCCCTGGGCACCGGGGGCGTGCCGCCGGCTGCATGGGATTCCCTGGTTTTGCTTAACTGCCCTTTGCAGCCGCTTCGCTGGTACAAACGATCAGGAAGCGGACATGTTGCACACCGCGGGAGGGCGGCCATGCGAGCGATTCTTTTCGAGGACGTTGGCAAGGTCGCGTTCGGCGACTATCCGGAGCCGGTGGTCGTGAACCCGGACGACGCGGTGGTGCGCGTGTCGACCGCGGCGATCTGTGGGTCGGACCTGCACGTCGTGCGCGGGCTGCTCCCGGGCATGCGTCCCGGTTCGGTGCTCGGCCACGAGTACGTGGGCGAGGTCGTCGCGGCCGGCGATGAGGTATCGCGCTTCAAGGTCGGCGACCGCGTCGTCGGGTCGTTTCCGATCGTGTGCGGCTCGTGCTGGTACTGCACGAGGGACGAAGGCACGAACTGCGAGAACCTGCGCGTGCTCGGTTACGGCATGTTCGTGGGAGATCTCGACGGCGCGCAGGCGGAGTACGTGCGCATCCCGGTGGCGGACGTGAACCTCCACGCGGTCGATCCGGTGCTGAGCGACGAGCAAGCGATCTTCGCCGGCGACATCATGTCCACCGGTTTGTACATCGTCGAGCGCGCGAACGTACGAGAGGGAGACGTCGTCGCGATCATCGGCGGTGGTCCGGTGGGATTGTTCGCAACGATGTTCGCGCTCGACCACAACCCGAGCGTGGTGTACGTGCTCGACGTCGCTCCCGACCGGCTGAAGCTTGCGGAATCGCTCGGCGCGATCCCGATGGACGTCTCCAAGGTGAACCCGGTCGTGGAGCTGCAGCGCTTGACGGGTGATCGCGGTGCGGACGTCGTGATCGATTGCGTGGGCGGAGAGCCGAAGCCGTTCGACGTCGCGCTCGACGCGGTGCGGCCCGGCGGAACCGTCGCGGTGATCGGGGTGTACACCACGCTGGAGCACCCGTTCGCGCTCGGCAACGTGTGGCGCAAGAACGTGACGATCGTGATGGGCGGCTCGGCGAACGTGCACGGGACGTGGACGCGCGCGCTCGACGCCGTGCGCGAGGGACGCATCGATCCCACGGTGATCATCACGCACACGCTCCCGCTCGAAGAAGGCGTGAAGGGGTACGAGATGTTCGAGCGCCGCGAGGCGCTGAAGGTGTTGCTCAAGCCCTAGACGCGGCGGGACTTCGGGCCTTCGGGCGTGTCCTCGATCTCGACGCCGATCTCGAGCAGCGCGGCGCGCAAGCGGTCGGCCTCCACGAAGTCCTTGGCGGCGCGCGCGCGTTCGCGTGCGTCGATGAGCTCGCCGGCGCCGGGTGGAAGCTCCACGATCATGCCGACGTTGCGGCCGAGGTCGAGCCCGAGCACGGCGTCCCACGCGAGCAGCAACGCGGCCTTGCCGGCGGGCTGCAGGTCGTGTGCGCCGAGCACCTCGGCGACGAGCGCGACCATCTGCGGCGTGTCGAGGTCGGTATCGAGCGCGCGCACGAACCGCTCCTCATATCGTTGCGCCGTGGGCGCGCCCCGCGGTGCCGACGCGCAGTCGGCGACGAGACGCCGCCAGCGATTGAGCGTGCGCTCCGCACCGGCGAGCGCGTCGAACGTGAAGTTGAACTGTGCGCGATAGCGCGTCTGCAAGCACAGCAACCGGAACGCGAGCGGGTCGGAGCATCCACGCGACGCGAGGTCGCGCAGGTCGTAGAAGTTCTGCGCGCTCTTCGCCATCTTGCGTCCTTCGGCGAGCAAGTGCTGCCCGTGTACCCAGTGCGCGACGACGCGGTGACCGACGGCGCCTTCGGATTGCGCGATCTCGTCCTCGTGGTGCGGGAAGATGAGGTCGACGCCGCCGGTGTGCAGGTCGAACTCCTCGCCGAACGCGTCGAGCGACATCGCGCTGCACTCGATGTGCCAGCCGGGGTAGCCGTCGCCCCACGGCGACGGGAACTTGATCATGCGTTTCTCTCCGGCCGCCTTCCACAACAGGAAATCCGCGTGATGACGCTTCTTGTCGTCCACGTCCTCGACGCGGTGACCCGGTTGCAGGTCCTCGAGCGTGTTCTGCGAGAGCCGCCCATACGAAGGGAACGAGCGCACGTCGTAGTACACGTTGCCGTCGACCAGGTACGCGTGGCCTCGGTCGACGAGGCGTTCGGCGAGCCGGATCATGTCGTCGATGTGCTCGGACGCTTTCGGGTATGCGTCGGCAGGCAGCAGGTTCATCGCGCGCGCGTCGCGCATGTAGTGATCGGTGTAGTACGCGGCGATCTCCGACGGCGACTTGTTCTCGATGCCGGCGGCGACGAGCATGCGATCCTCTCCACGATCGAACAGCTCGTCGGTCATGTGCCCGACGTCGGTGATGTTCTGCACCTGGCGCACCGGGACGCGGTGATACTCGAACGCGCGGCGGATGAGATCGGCGAGGAGGAACGTACGAAGGTTGCCGACGTGTGCGTAGCGGTACACCGTCGGGCCGCACGTGTACATGCGCAACGCCTCGCCCGAGCCCGGGGGCTTGACCTCGACGACCTCGCGCGCCTCGGTGTCGTAGAGCGCGACCGTCACGATTGATCCCATGCCTCGTCTTGCTCGTCCCACGACGGCGACGGGATGACCTTGCCGGCGACGACGTGCGCGCGCACGATCCGATGCAGCTGCGCGCGCTTGTCGCGCACGGTGAACGATGCCTCGTCGCAGGCTTCGAGGATGCCGACCACGTCGGTGGCCATGCCGTCGGAGAGGCGGTAGCGAACGGTGACGCGCTTGCCGAGGTCGGTGCAGTCGAGCGCAACCCGCGATCGGAACTCCATGGTTGCTCCTATTCCACCGTGTCCGCGCCGAGAAACTCCAGCACGATACGCGCTACCTCGTCGAAATGATCGGTGAAGAAGTGGTTGGCGCCGCGCACGACCTCGACATGTGCGCGCGCGTCGCGCCCCCACAGGATCACGTCGCCGGGCGGCGCGACGTCGTCCACCTCGCCCGCGACCAGCAGCGTGCGGCCGCGCCAGCGTGCGATCTCGGACGGCTCGGGGAGCGTGCCCGGCGCGACGTTCAGCTGCTGGTTCACCGGGAGCGCGACGGCGGTTGCGGTCTCGACGTGCTCGTGGCGGAGCGCGGCGCGCAGCGCGACGATGGCTCCAAACGACCACCCGACGATCGAGAGCGGAGAGCCGCCCGGCAGCAACGAACGGACGAGGTCGAGCGCTGCGCATGCGTCGTCGGTCTCGCCCACGCCGCGGTCGTAGGTTCCGTCGCTGCGTCCCGCGCCGCGGAAGTTGAATCGCAAAGTCACAAGGCCCGCGGCGACGAACGTGCGTTGCAGCGCCGGCACGAGCGCCGACGACATCGAGCCGCCGTACAGCGAGTGCGGATGGCACAGCACGACGCCTCCGGCGACGCCGCGCTCGGGCTCCGCGAGGCGCCCTTCGAGGCTCAACGCACCCGAGTTGAAGCGAAGCGATCGAACCGTCACGGTCGCGCAGTATAGGGAGCGAAGTCGGGTAAGCTCTGAGATTGACGGCCTCGAAGCCGGATGCTATTCAAGGTCAGCAAACCGAACCTGAGGGGGTAGGCAAGTGACGTACACGATCGCCGAGCCTTGCATCGATGTGAAGGACAAGGCATGCATCGAGGAGTGCCCGGTCGACTGCATCTACGAGGGCCCACGGATGCTCTACATCCACCCCGACGAGTGCGTGGACTGCGGCGCATGCGAGCCTGCCTGCCCGGTGGAAGCGATCTTCTATGAGGACGACGTGCCGGACAACTGGAAGCAGTTCACGCCGGTGAACAAGGAATGGTTCGAGCAGCTCGGTCTCGGCTCGCCGGGTGGTGCGGCGAAGATCGGGCCGCAGGGCGCCGACCATCCCACCGTCGCGAGCTGGCAGCCCGCGTAACGCGATTCGATGGGCGTACGACGAGGCCGGCGGTAACCGCCGGCCTCCGTGTTTGACGGAAGCGTCTACTTCAAGGGCTTGAGGAACTCCGTCAGCGCGGCGTTCGCCTCGCTCGGGTGCTCGAGTACCGCGATGTGCCCGCCGGGTATCTCCGCGAACTGCGCATTGGCGATCTTGCCCGCGGTTGCGCGCGCGGCGTCCACCGGCATCAGCTTGTCGTCCGAGCCGTGAATCCACAGGAGCGGAACGTCGTACGAGGTCAGGTCGTCGGTGAAGTCGGGCCGGTCGCGCATCGCCAGCAAGTCCGCTGCGGCAACCTCGGTGTCGGTGCTCAGGAACATCTGATGCATCCGCTGGACCGCTTCCTCGGGAGGATTCTCTCCCAGGAGCTTCGGTCCGAGCGTCTCGTACAGCGCCGCCATTCCTTTCTCGCGCACGAGCGCCGCGGTGGCCTCGCGGCCTTTCTTGGCCTCGTCGCCGTCGGCTTCGGCTTTCGTGTCGCAGAACACGAGCGAGCGCACGCGCTCGCGGTGCCGTCGCCAGAACGCCATCGCCACGTAGCCGCCCATCGACATGCCGACGAGGTCGACCTTGTCGGCGCCGATGTCGTCGAGCGTCTTGGCGACGTCGTCCGCGTAGAGATCGATGGAGTAGCCGCCGGGCTCGGGGTCTTTCGACAGCCCGTGGCCGCGCAAGTCGAGCGCGATCGCGCGGCGAATCTTCGCCAGGCCGGCGAGCTGTCCGATCCACATCGTGCGGTCGAACGGAAAGCCGTGCACGAACACGGCGACCGGTCCCGACCCGCGCTCCTCGTATGCAAGATCCATCGGTTCACGCATGCTTCGTTCCCTCCTCGACGGGCAAGATACCGGGCATTCCCTGTTCGCCTTCGTACTGCGGCCAGCGCTTGCGCGACTTCGCCGCGAGCTTTTCCATCAACGCGATCGCTCCGGGGTCGTCCGAGCCCGGACGCACGGTGACGCGGCCGGCGTCGACGAGCCCTTGCAGCCATTCCGCGCCGCGCTCGGTGCGCACGATCGTGAGCGTCCATCCATCGGACTGACCGAGACCACCGGTGGAGATGTCTGCGTGCTCGGCGGTGAAGTCCGGGCACAGCTTGCATCCTTCGCGCGTGTACGGGTGGCATTCCTTCAAAGGGATGTCGACCTGCTCGCCGGTGGATTTCCGCCACACGATGAACTTGCCTTTCACGTTGACCTTGGAGACGTCGGTCAGCGGGATGCCGAGCTGCGTCTGGATCTTGTCCACCATCATCCCGTCGTACGTGAACGACTTCGAGCACAGCAACCCGATCGTCAGCGCGATGCGGCGCTTGTACTTCGCGACGTTGCGCGCGCTCACGGTTCCGTTGATCGACGCCTGACAGCTCATGCCGACGAGCGCGAGGTTCTTCAAGCCGCGCTTCTCCGCTTCCTTCATCGCGAGCGGGTTCGCGGAGTACGTGTAGCGGCTGCCGGCCGTCGCGAGCACTTCCTCTCGCGTCGTCGCGACGAACGGCTCGGCGTCCCACGTGCGCTCTTCGGACACCTTGGAGACGAGCGCGCCGTCGATCTTTCCTTGCTCGAGGCCCCAGATCAGCAACGCGGAGACGAGCCCGCCGTCCTGCCCGTGCGCCATGATCGCCTCGTCGTTCGCCTTGACGAGGTAGATGTCACGGTAGATGCCGAGCACCTCGTCGGGCCGGCGCGGGCGTCCGAACAGCGCGGTATCCGCTTCGATCTCCCAGAGACGAAAGCGCGGGCACGCCTTGGTGCATATGTCGCAGCCGCGCTCGCCGTGCAGGCAGTTGTCGAACGCGGTGGAGTTCTCGATGTTGAACGGGTGATACGACTTCTCGTGGTCGTAATCGAGCACGTCGCGCGGGCACGCCATCACGCACGCCGCGCAACCGGTGCAGAGGTTGGTGGTGACGACCTCGTGGTAGAGCTCTCGCCACTGACCGTACGGGCGTCCGTCTCCGTCCTCGGGCATGCCGGGCATTCTATGACGCTCCCGAGCGGCGCACGATCTCTTGCCTCATCGACTCGATCGTCACCGACGGCGAGCGTTCAGCGAGCCGGCCGATGAGGTAGCAGAGCAGCGGCGCGTTGGTGCGATCTCCGCTCGTGTGTGACGCGACGCGCGCGAGATCGAGCAACGCGCGCGCCTCGTCGTCGGTGAGCCCGGCCGCGTCGGTGCCGGCGAGCGCGGCCAGCGCATCGTTCGTCTCGCGCAGCCAGTCGTTCACAGCGTGGGCGGCGCTTGCTTGGCGGCGCGCTGCGAGCGTTCGAAGTCCTCGTTCTCGATGCGCAAGAACTCCACGGGACGGTTGCCGATCAAGTGCTCGTCGATGATCTGCTCGATGTCATCGACCGTGACGCCGCCGTACCAGACGTCGTCGGGCGCAACGTACACGGTGGGACCTGCGAGGCACGGCTCGAGGCAGCCGGTCGCAACCACCTTGAAGCTGAGCGCCATCTTCTCGCCCTGCAGGTCGCGGAACGTTTGCCACACCTCGGCGCCGCCGCGGCCGATGCACGAGCCCTTGGGGTGGCCCTCGGGGCGCTCGTTGGTGCACACGAACACGTATCGCTCTGGCTTGGCCATAACGGAGGTCATCCTAGACGCTGCGGCTACAATCCCGCGACGTGGAACTGGGGCTGCGCGGCCGGGTGGCCGCCGTCGCGGCGAGCAGCAAAGGGCTCGGCCGGGCGGTGGCAGTGGCGCTCGCACGCGAGGGCTGCGACGTCGCGATCTGCGCGCGCGACGCGAGTGCGCTGAGCAACGCGGAGGACGAGATCCGCGACGCCGGCGTGCGCGTGCACGCAACAGCGCTCGACCTGTCGCGGCCCGGCGCGGCCGAGACGTTCGTGGACGGCGCGGCGGAGACGTTCGGACGCCTCGACGTGCTGTTCACGAACACCGGAGGACCGCCGGCCGGATCGTGGGACTCGTTCGGAGACGAGCAGTACGCGGCGGCGCTCAACACCAACTTGCTCGCGCACGTGCGCATGGCGCGCGCCGCGGTGCCGCACATGCGCCGCGGCGGCTACGGTCGCATCATCATGCTCGGCAGCCTGTCGATGAAGCAGCCGATCCGCGGCCTCGTGCTGTCGACGACGGCGCGCGCGGGCCTCACCGGATTCGCCAAGTCGCTCGCCGACGAGATCGCGCCGCTCGGCATCACGGTCAACTGCATCGCTCCCGGGCGCATCCTCACCGACCGCCTGCGTTCGATCGCAGAGCTGAGCGGCGAGCCGATCGAGCGCGCGCTGAAGGCGCTGGAGACGGATATTCCCCTCGGCCGCATGGGGGCCCCGGACGAGCTCGCGGCCCTCGCCGTGTTCCTCGCATCCGAACGCGCCTCGTACGTCACCGGCACGGTGATCCCGGTGGACGGCGGGATGAGCCGGCCGCTGACCTAGTCGCCGCTCAGGAACCGGTGCGCCATCGCCGCGTACATCTTCGCCGCGTCGACCAGCTCAGAGATCTCGACCTGCTCGCGTGTTGTGTGCGCGAGCGCGAGCGATCCGGGGCCGAACACGATCGCCGGCACGCCGAGCGCGTTGATGATCGCGGCGTCGGTCGCCCCCATCATGCCGACGCGTTCGGCATCGGTTCCGCGCACTGCGCGGTGCGCGTCGATCGCCAGCGTCACGATCGGCTGATCGTGCGCGATCTCGTAGCCGTTGGCTTGATTGATGACCTCGAGCGTCGCGCTCGCGGGCTCGACGTGCGGCTGGATCTCGGCTTCCAGCTCGGCCCTGAGGAAATCCGGGCCGTCTCCCGGCAGCACGCGCTCGTCGACCTCGATCTCGCACAGCGCCGGCACGATGTTGATCTTGCCTCCGCCGCGAATCGTGCCGACGTTGATCGTGGGCCGGCCCAACAGTGGGTGCGTGCGATCGAACGACATCCCCCGCAGCGCCGTGACCACGCGCGCCATCGCTTCGACGGCGGAGACGCCGCGCTCCGGGATCGAGCCGTGCGCCGCGACGCCGTGCGTGGTCACGCGCGTCCAGAACAGCCCGCGTTGCGCGATGCCGACGTGCAACGACGTCGGCTCTCCCACGATCGCAGCGTCGGCTTGGATCAAGCCGCGATCGCGCAACGTGATGGTGCCGAGCGGACCGAACACCTCCTCGTCGGCGACGAGGTGCAAGACGAGCTTGCCCACGAGCGACGTATCGCTCAGCGCGTGTGCGGCGGCGATTGCGGAGGCGATCGCGCCTTTCATGTCGGCGGAGCCGCGCCCGTGCAGGATGCCGTGCTCGACGACGGCCTCGAAGGGCGGGTGCTCCCACAGCGATTCCTCCACGATCGGAACCACGTCGAGGTGTCCGTTGAACAGCAGCGTCGGCCCGGGCTTTCCGGAGTCGAGCGTCGCGATCACGTTGGTGCGTCCGGGCGCGGCCTCGACGGTCTCGACGCTCAGCCCTGCTTCCTTGCACAAGAAGGCGGCGACCTCCGCGGCCGGCGCTTCGTTGCCGGGAGGGTTCTCCGACGGCGCGCGCACGAGCCGGCGCGCGCACTCCACGACCGCGTCGGCGTCGATCATGGGAATCCGCATGCGTCGTCCTCCGGTAGATTGATCGCGATGGAGACTACAACGCTTCGCGAGCGGCTCGTGGAAGCGTTCGCCGGCCGCACGAAACACGCCTTCGACGCCGACGGGCGCGTGCCGGCGGCGGTGCTCATCTTGATCTTCGAGCGCGACGGAGAGCCGTGGATGGTGTTCACGCGTCGCACGCAGCACGTGAGTACGCACAAAGGGGAGATCTCGTTTCCCGGCGGCGCGCGCGATCCGGAGGACGCGGACCTGCGCGCGACCGCGATTCGCGAGACCGTGGAGGAGCTGGGCATCGACGGCGACGTGATCGACGTGGTGAGCGAGCTCGACGACTATCCCACGTTCGTCACCAACTACGTCGTGACGCCGTTCGTTGCGCTGATCCCGCCGCAGCACTCGTACACGCACAGCGAGCGCGAGATCGACGAGGTGATCGAGCTGCCGGTGCGCGAGATGGCGCGCACCTTGCGGCAAGAGGATTGGAGCGAGCGCGGGCGGCTGTATCCGATGTACTTCTACGAGACGCGCGGCTACACCATCTGGGGCGTGACCGGCTACATCCTCACGCAGTTCCTTGCGATCGCGGGGGGAGCCTTGGGGGTCGGGGAGTGAGGCGCGCGCCGACTGGGGATGAAACCGGTGGAGGAGGTGACGCCCGAATCGTGCAGGCCAGCGAGGCTGCATTGCCGCCAAATCGGGCGGCGCATACACTCGGTATATGACGACAACTTCCCCCCAACGAATCGTTCTCTCGCTCATCGCGGCGCTGCTCGCGGTGGTCGCGTCGCTCTGGCTCGCCGCGCCCGCCGACGCCGCCACGCTGACGCTGGGCGTCGACCGCGACTCGCAGGCGTGGTTCTGGTCGTCGAACGTCGACATCCGCCAGTGCTCGCCGCCGCTGCCGCCGCCGCTGCCGCCGGATCGGTACTGCACGCCCCAGGCATACGACCTGTCGGCGGCAAGCCCGATCACGCCCGGGCACCTGCCGGTGTCGCTCAAGCAAGGCTCGTCCGACATGCGCACGTACCTATTCTTCGATCTGGGAACCATCCCGGAGGGCGCGACCATCGACAGCTTCGTGCTCGAGATGACGGCGTCGCGCGCGAACACGGGTGCCGATCACACGACCACGCACGGACAGCCGGGCGGCAAGGCGCCGGCCACCACCAACGAGGAGAACGCGGAGATCAACGCGTGCCTGGTGACGTTCACCTGGGGTCGCGCCGAGGGCGGCGCGCCGAGCACGATGAACCCCGACGACCCGACGAAGTCCGAGCCGGTGGAGCCATTCATCCGCAACGGCGTCGATTGCTCGGTGCAGGCGCCGGGCAAGCGCGGCGCGACGTGGACGTTCGACCTCACCGAGATGGCGCAGCGCTGGGCTACCGGGAAGACGACGAACAACGGCGTCGTGCTGCTGCCGGAGCGCACCGGTCCGGTGGACTCGTGGACGGTGGAGTTCCACGGCGCCGAGTACACGCAGACGATCGAGGACCCCGCGACCGGCGGCACCACCGAGCAACAGTTCGTGAGCAAGGCCGAAGCGCCGCGCGTGCGCGTGCGCTACACCGTCGCGGCGGCGCCGCCGGTGATCGACTTCGGTCCGACGCTGCCGCCTGCGCCGGCGCCGGTGCCGACCGATGCGCCGCTGCCGACCGACGCGCCGCTGCCGCAGCCGACCCAACCCGCGCAGTCGCCGATACCGACGCGGCCGGTCGGCGAATCGAACCCGCAGAACCCGTGGTACGCGATGCTGGTGCTGCCGGCGATGCTCGCAGGCGCTGTGGGCCTGTCGCGCGCGATGGGGCGCGAGATCGAGGCTGCGGGAGGAAACCGCGTAGCGGCGATGGTCCGGAGACGCCGCGAGACGAGCTAGGAGCATGCACGCCATGACGCATCGGAGATCGTCGGTCCTTGCCCTCGTGCTGTTGATGGTCCTTCTTGCCGCGTGCGGACAGAAGCCCGGCGTCCACGTCGAAGGCTTCGCCGGTGAGAACGGGCTCGGTCCCGGCGAGAC
>JBIOWR010000154.1:0-3025 GCA_044868775.1 Actinomycetota bacterium | reverse complement strand
CACGGACGCGCAAGCGCCACCACGGCCGCGGTCATCGCGCACCTCCCCGCAACGCGGTTGCCTCGACGATCGTCCCCTTGCCGAACGCGTCTGCGACGGCGGCGATCGCGTGCGCCGCGGCCCAGTGCGTGCGCGCCGGCAAGAGTTTCGCCAGTCGCTTCGTGGAGAGCAACGCGGTGAGCCCGTCGTGCTGGCTTCGTGCGCGCGCGCTCCAGGTGCTCACGCGCGGGCTCTCGAAGCCGGCATCCGCGAGCAAGCGCTTCAGCGTGCGCGGCGGGTACCACACGCAATGCACCGGCGGGATCCAGTAGTTGAACCGCTCGCGCTGTGTGCGCGCGAGGAGGCTTGCCGGGTTCGGCGTCGCGACGAGCAGCGCGCCGCCCGGCTTGAGCAACCGCCGGCAGCGCTCGAGCAGATCGCGCGGGTCCAGCAGGTGCTCCACGACCTGCAGGAGCGCGACGGCGTCGAACGACGCTTCCGGCAGGTCGACCTCGTGCAGCAAGCCTTTGTGAGCTTCGATGCCGAGTGCGCGTACCTGCTCGACGGCGAACGGCGACGGGTCGATGCCGGCCACATCCCAGCCGCGCGTGCGCGCGGCTTCGAGGAAGAAACCGGTGCCGCACCCGACGTCGAGCAAACGCCCGGGATGCACACGCCTCTCCAGTCCGGCGAGCGTCGCGTCGTGGCGCGCCATGATGTCGTCGCGCAGCGTGAACGCTCCCTCGTAGATCGAACCGTCGTCGAAGACCTCGACGAGGTGCTCGGGCGACGGCTCCGGGTCGAGCGTGCGCAAGCCGCAACCATCGCAGCGCAACACCGTCCACTCGCCGGTCACCGCGAGCTCGCGTGCGCGGCGCGTCGAGGCGCACACGACACACGGCTTCCGTGCCACTGCCACCGCGGTCTCAGCCACGCTGCATCACCGTCCGCAACATCGCACGCGCATCGCGGAGCTCGCCGGTGACGTAGAGCAGCGCCGCGTACGCGAGCAAGCCGCTGACCGCGAGCGCGGCGAGCGAGAAGAAGTCGTGCACGACGTGCGGCGCAGCCGCCCACACGCCGAACGCCGGTACCGACGCCATCGACAGCAATCGCAAGCTGGCGCGCACGAAACGGATCGGCATGACCTTGTTGATCTCGCGAACCGTCAGCAGCGAGAGCAGCGACACGCACGCCATCGCGGCGGCGAAGCCGGTGAACCCCATCCAGAGCGTGAACGGGATCGCAAGGCCCCACCCGGCGATCGTCCAGATGATCGTGAGCTTCAGTACTTGCTTCGCGCGGCCGAGGCCGTACAGCGCGCTCACGAGCACCGTCGAATAGCTCGACGCGAGCACCGGCACGCACATGAAGTAGAACGCGCTGAGCGATGGCCTCCACTTCGGCGTGTACACGAAGTGGATGATCTGGGGAGCGAGCGCCATGAGGATCAGCGTCACCGGGAACACGCAGGCGGAGATCCAGCGAATCGACTCCTCGATCGCGCGGCGCAGCGCTTCGGAATCGTGCTGCAGGCGCGAGTACGTCGCGAACGTGATCCGGCTCACGATCGTCACCGCGAACATCGGCGTGCCGGCGAGGTTGATCGCGAAGTTGAGGTAGCCGACCGCGGTCGCGCCGCCCACGAACGCCACGAACGTCGGCACGAAGTTGTCCTTGATCTGGATGACGATGCCGTTCGCTTGATACGGTAGCCCGAACACGATCAAGCGCTTCAGCGACGCACGAGACATGCCGAAGCGCGGCCGCCACCACGACATCACGTTGAGCATCCCCGCGCCGAGCAAGCGAGACGTGATCGAAGCGACGACGAGCGCCCACACGTGGAAGCCGGCGAACGCCATCAGCACCGCGATCAAGATGTAGGAGAACTGGGAGACGATGTCGGCGGCGCTCACGCGCGCGAACTGCAAGCTGCGCTCGAGCTTGATGGACGGGATGGCCGCGAACGACGACGCCATGATCGTGAGCGCGAGGCCGCGCACCGCGAGCACGTAGCGCGGATGCAAGTCATAGAGGTTCACGAGCAGCGGCGCCAGCACGATGACGAGCGCCGTGAACGCGAGATCGATCAGGAAGCCAAGCGTGAACGCGGTGCGCATGTCTTCCTCGGTCAGCTCTTCCTTGCGCTGGACGAGCGCGGCCCCGATGCCGAGGTCGGCGAGGAACGATGCGATCGCCACGATGAAGTTGACGATGGCGAAGAGACCGAACGTCTCGGGCAGCAGCAGCCGCGCCAGCGTGACGTTGCCGGCGAACGCAAACAGCCGCGTGCCGAGCGTACGGCCGGTGAGCGCCACGATGCCTTTGAGCGCGCGGCGCTTGACCTCGGCGACCGACAGGTGCGGCGCGTGATGCGGCGGCGCGGTCTCGGCGGGGTCGAGTGGGTTCGCGGTGTGTCCGGGCGTCTCGTCGAGCAGCGCTACCGGGGTCGGGTCCTCGTCGGCTTGACGCTCGGGTTTCGTGCCGGTGTGTCCGTGCACACGCGCGCGCCCGAGCGGCAACGGCAGCACTTTCGCGAGCGATTGCTCGTCGACCGCGCCCTGATCACGCGGCTCAACCGGCCCGGCGCTCACCGGAGCCTCCTCTCGCACGCTCGTACGACTCTTCGATGCGATCCACCACGCGATCCCAGTCGAAGCGGCGCACGGCCGCGTCGCGGTTGTGCACGCCGATACGCGCGGCTTCGTCGCGCTTCTCGAGCAAGCGAATCAGCGCGTCGGCGAGCAAGCCGTGGTCGTTCGGCGGCACGAGTGCGCCGTTCTCGCCGTTTCGCACGAACCCTGGGACGCCGCCCGCGTGCGTCGCGACGACCGGACGCCCGCTCGCCATCGCTTCGAGGATCGTGAGGCCGAACGGCTCGCCGTCCGACGGCTGGCAGAACACACGCGCGCGCCGGTGCAGCGCGGGAGCGTCCTGTGGTGCGATCGAGCCGGCAAGCTCCACGGCGTCGCTGATGCCGAGGTCGGCCGCGATCTTGCGAGCGTGATCGATGAGGCCGCGCGGGTCGTCGCCGGCGAGCACC
>JBIOWR010000153.1:0-5320 GCA_044868775.1 Actinomycetota bacterium | reverse complement strand
AGCGCCGTCGAGCACGATGGAGCTGGCGCGCGCGTTGTGGGAATCGGATCTTCCGGCCGGCGTCGTGAACGTGGTGTGCGGAGCTTCGGATGCGGACGAGGAGCTTGCGTCCAACCCGCTCGGCGATCTGGTGTCGTTCGCCGGGGAGCCGGCGGTGGCTCGGCGCATCGCCGAAGTGGTGGCGCCGTCGCTCCGGCCATGCGATGTCGAGGCGAGCGCGCCTGCGTCGGCGATCGTGCGCGCGGACGCGGACTTCGATCGCGCAGTTCCGGGCGTGCTGTTCGGTGCGATGTTCCTGTCCGGGAGGAGCCATCGTCCGCTGGCGCGTGTGCTCGTCGATGCGTCGATCGCGGAGCCGTTCGTGCATCACCTCGCGCGCGGCGCCGCGGCGTTGCGCACCGGCGATCCGGCGTCGTTCTCCACCGACGTCGGGCCGCTTGCGAGCGAGCGCGCCTTGTCCGCGGCCGCCCGCGCCGTCGCGCGCGCGATCGACGAGGGCGCGGTGATCGCGCGCGGCGGCGAGCCGGCGGGCGGCGGGTGCTTCGCTCCCACGATCTTGCGCGACGTTCGTGCCGAGGCGCGCATCCGGAGCGAGCACGTGGAGGCTCCGGTGCTCGCCGTGACGACGTTCGACACCGACGCCGGTGCGGTAGCGCTCGCGAACGAGACCGCCGGCGAGGTGGCCGTGTGGTCGCGTGAGGACGAACGCGCGGTCGCGCTGTCGCGAACGCTGCGCGCCGAGCGCGTCTGGCTGAACGACTACGATCCGATCGCTGCAGCGGCGTCCGCCGTGGCGCTCACACGGCCGGACCCGCTCGCTTCAGCCCCGAACGCCCCCGCCGCCCGGCAGGCCCTCCTCGGCCTCGACGTGGTGTTCGGCTTCGAGGCGCCGCCCTACGCCTGAGCGGCGCGACGCCGTTCCGCCGGCGCCGACCAGCACAGCACACCGAGCAGCGCGACGATCGCCCACGTGCGGTGCGAGAGCACGACCACGTCCCACAGCCACCGCACCCGTCCCGAGCCGCGCGCGAGCGGCGCGTGCGCGTTCGCAACCACGAACACCGAACCGAGCGCGATCGCAAGCGCGAACGGCGCGTGGCGTATGCGTTCGCTCGACACCGCGACCGCTCCGGCGAGCACGACCACGACCGCGTCGTACGCACGGTGATACACCGCGAGCTGGCACACGAGCAGCACGATCGCAAGCTCCGTCCACGACGGCTCGCGCGAGCCCTTTTGGAACACGCGCCACACGACGTACGCGATCACGGCGAGCGCGAGCGCGTACAGCGCGTACGCGAGCGGCCGGTTCTGGTTCGCGATTCGCGCCGTGAGCGGAAGCAGCGACAGATCGCTCCCCGCCGTGGGACCGAACGGCGAGTTCACTCCCCCATGGCTCTGCGCGAGCCGCACGGTGTCGAAATAGGAGCCGATCGAATCGAAGCCCGCGCGCGCTACCGCCATGAGCGACGTGACGCTCGCGACCGCCGCAGCGACGAGCAGCGCTTTCCACCGGCGCCGGTACGCGAGATACGGGAAGACGAGGAAGCCCATCGTGTACTTGAACGCCGACAGCGCGAGCAGCGTCCCCGCGAGCGCGTCGCGCTTGTGCAACAGCGCCGCGAACCCTGCTACCAGGAACGCGAACACGATGAGCGACGCTTGTCCCGAAGCGATCGCGACCCACGCCGGCGCGAACCCGACGGCGACGGCGACGCCGAGCGCGCGCCAGGCACGGGGCCATCCCGACGCGACCGTGCGTAACAGCACGATGATCCCTGCGACATAACACAGCAGCGATACAACCGCATACGCGACTTTCGCCTCACGGAACGGCATCGCGGAGAACGGCGCGACGAAGATCGCGTAGTGCGGCGCGTTCAGGTACGGGTACTGCGCGGTCCCCGGCACCGCTCCCGGCGTGGGGCTCTCGGCCCAGATGCGTTGCAGGGTCGCGCCGTCGTAGAAGTCCTCTCCCCGGACGAGCGCCTTGCCGGCCGCCCAGTCGTGGCGGAAGTCGTCGGCGTTGAACGGGCGCGCGGCCGCTTCGATGCCGACGAGCAGGTATCCCGCGAGCAGCACAGCGCCGACGGCGGCGGCGCGGCGAACGAGGACGCGGTCTCTCAACGTGCCGACACGGTATCGCCCTTGCCGCGCCGGATCAGCCACCGAGGAGCACGCGGCGCTCGCCGGTGTCGAGCGCGATCGCGAGCACACGGTGGTTGTTGGTGTCGGCGACGATCAGCTCGCCCTCGCGCCACGCAAGGCCTTCCGGCTCCTGGAACGCGGGCTGGTTCGGCCGCGCGGGCGGCAACGCGTAGCCGGGCACCACTTCGGGCAGCCGCTCGGCGTCGCCGCCCCCGAACAGCGTCACGCACGCGCCGGTGCGCGGGTCGACCCGCCGTATCTTGTGGTTGAACGTATCGGCGACGAACAGCACCCCGTCTCCTGCGGCGATCCCGATCGGGTGCTGCAACAGCGCCTCCTCGCCGGTGCCGTCGCGATCGCCGAACCCGAAGAGGTCACCGCTTCCGCACACGGTGCGAACGAAGCCGTCGTCGATCGCGCGCACGCTCGATATCTCGGAGTCCGCGACGTACAGGCTGCCGTCGAGCAGCGCCAGTCCGCGGGGTTGTGCGAACGCGGCACCGTCGACCGGCCCGTCGTTGCGGCGCTCGTGGCCGGTTCCCGCGAACGGGTGCATGGTTTCCGCGACCGGGTCGTACGTCCAGATCTGGTGCGCGCCTGCCATCGCGACGAGCAAGCGCGTGCCGTCCCACGCGAGATCCCACGGCGAGCGCAGCAAGACCAGACGCGCCGGCCCTCCCGGCGTGCCGCCGCGACCGCGCTCTCCCGTACCGGCGATGGTCCGCACGCTCGCGCTCCCGAGATCGATCTCGCGCAATGCGTGGTTGCCGGTGTCGGCGACGAACAACCGGTCGCCGTCGAGCGCCAGGCCGTTCGGATGATGGAACGAGGCGGTGGCGCCGTCCTCCATGCCGGAAGCGCCGGTGCCGAACCGGCGCAGCTCCGCGCCATTCGCGTCGCACTCCACGATCTGGTGATGGCCGGTGTCGGCCACGAACACCCGATCGGGCGCGCACACGACCTTTCCCGGATACGCGAGCGATCCGGGCGGTGCCGGCTCCGGCGCGAGCGGCAGTGGCTTCGCGTCGAGCGTTCCCTCCTCGCGCGCCGTGTCGAGCACACCGCGGATCGCGCGCAACAACGTGTCGCGATCGGGCTCGCCCGATCCGGCGCCGACCACGTACCCGCGCGGGTCGATGAGCGCGAGCGTGGGCCACGCATTCACGCCGTACTCCATCCAGATGCGCATGCCGGAGTCGACCACGACCGGATGCGTCACGCCGTACCGGCGCACCGCTTCACGTACCGCATGCTCGTCGCGCTCGGTCGGAAACTTCGGCGAATGCACGCCGATGGTGACGAACGCTTCGTCCTCGAGCTCTTTCTCGACCGCCGCCAGCACGGGCAGCGCATGAAGGCAGTTGATTCAGCAAAACGTCCAGAAGTCGAGCAGCACGACACGCCCGCGCAAGTCCTCGGTGGTGAGCGGTCGCGAGACGTTGAGCCACGTAGCGTCGAGCGGCAGTGCCGGTGCACGAACGACCATGCGCGGAACCTCCTCCTCGAAGCGTTAGATCATGCGCGGGGACGCGAGCACGAACGCAGCGATGAGCGACGCGGCGATCGCGCCGAGCCAGCTTGCGCGACGCGCGGCGCGGCCGCTGCGCGCGGTCCACTCCAGTGCCGACCCGATCACGAAGCCGGCGACGAGACCCCCGACATGCGCCCAGTTATCGATGTTCCCGGCCGTCGCGCCGAAGTACAGGTTGATCAGCACGAGGAAGACGACCGATCGCAACTGCCCGCGCAGCGAGGGGATGTTTCGATGACGAAGGTAGAACGCGAGCCACGCGCCGAGGATGCCGAACACCGCGCCGCTCGCGCCCGCGGCGAGCCCGCCGGCGCCGCGGCTCGTGAACGCGAGCGAGAAGGCGCTGCCGAGCACTCCGCTTGCCAGGTACGTGACGAGGAAGCGTCCACGCCCGTATCGCTCCTCGAGCCCGGGGCCGAACAGCATCAAAGCCCAGGTGTTGAACAGCAGGTGCAGCAACCCGATGTGCACGAACATCGCCGTCCCCATGCGCCACCACTCGTCGCGCGGCAGCGGGGAGATCATCGCTCCCCAGCGGAGCAGGTTGGGCGCGGTGAAGCCTCCGGTCACGAGCATGATCAAGGTGACCGAGACGTTGATGGTGATGATCGTGCGCGTGACCGACGCGCCGCGCATCAGGCGCGCCACCGGCCACGTCGCAGTGCGTTGCGCGACTTTCGTGCGCGCGCGATACGCGGCGCGGCTCGCGGCGTCGTCGCTGATGCGCCCGACGCACACCGGGCACTGCTGGCCGACCGGCGCCGGGATCATGCAGTCGGGACAGATCGGGCGGCCGCAGTTCGAGCACGAGACGCGCGTCGGCCTGTCGTCGTGGATGAAGCAGGACTGTTCCAGCGAACCCTCCGAGCGAAGAACGAGCTTGATCGCCGCCGTTTTTCCGGGCGGCGCGGAGGCTACTATAGCCGCGTGAGCACTTCCTTAGAGACCGATCCGGCGGCCGTGTACGAGCTGGATCGCGCGGCGTGGCGGGCGCTGCTCGAGCAGATGGGCGAGGCGCCGTACCACGGCGCGCAAGTGCACCGGTGGCTGCATCGCGACCTGGCCGCGTCGTGGGACGCGATGACGAACGTCGCCAAGCCGCTGCGCGCGAAGCTCGCCGAACGATTTCCGGGAGCGTTTCCCAAGCCGGCTGTGGTGCAGAGCGGCGACCGCGGAACGACGCTCAAGGCGTTGTTTCGCTTCGGCGACGGTGCGCTCGCCGAAACCGTCCTCATGGCCTATCGCGACCGCGCGACGGTGTGCATCTCGTCGCAAGCAGGCTGCGGCATGGGCTGCCCGTTCTGCGCGACCGGCCAGATGGGGTTGATGCGAAACCTCTCCGCGGGAGAGATCGTCGCGCAGGTCGTGTGGGCGGCGCGCGAGCTGCGTGTCGCCGCGCTGCCCCCGTCGTGGCCGCGGCGCCTGTCCAACGTCGTGTTCATGGGCATGGGAGAGCCGCTTGCGAACTACGAACGGGTGTGGCACGCGGTGGAGATGCTGCACGACCCGAACGGCATCGGGCTGTCGGCGCGCGCGATCACGATCTCGACGGTCGGCGTGCTGCCCGCCATCGATCGTCTGGCGGGAGAGCAGCTGCCGGTCACGCTCGCGCTGTCGTTGCACGCGCCGACCGACGACGTG
>JBIOWR010000152.1:0-6155 GCA_044868775.1 Actinomycetota bacterium | reverse complement strand
GACGTCGTCGTCGAATCCCATCCCCGAGATGTCGGTCATGATGTAGTAGGCGCCGTAGGGCTTGTAGGTCTTGAACCCCGCATCCTCCAGCACGCCGAGCATGAAGTCGCGGCGCTCCACATACTCTGTGTCGAGCCGGGCGTAGTACCAGTCGGGCAAGTGCATCGCGACGGTTCCGGCCTCCTGCAGCGGCGCCGCTGCGCCGACGGTGAGGAAGTCGTGCACCTTGCGGATGCCGTCCGTCAGCTCCGGCGACGCGATCGTCCATCCGACGCGCCAGCCGGTCACCGAATACGTCTTCGACATGGCGTTGATCGTGATCGTGCGGTCCTCCATGCCGGGAAGCGTGATCAGCGGGATGTGCTCGTGTCCCTCGTACGTCATGTGCTCGTAGATCTCGTCGGTGAACGCGACCACGCCCCACTTCTGGCACAGGCCGGCGATCAACGACAGCTCCGCGCGCGTGAACACCTTGCCGGTCGGATTGTTCGGCGTGTTGATGATGATGCCGCGCGTGCGCTCGTTGAACGCCTCGGTGAGCTCGCCCTCGTCGATCGACCAATCCGGCTCGTGGAGCGTGACGTACCGCGGCGTGGCGCCCGACAGGATCGCGTCGGGTCCGTAATTCTCGTAGAACGGCTCGAACACGATCACCTCGTCGCCCGGATCGACGACGGCGAGCTGCGCCGCGATCATCGCCTCGGTCGACCCGCACGTCACGCAGATCTGCCGGTCCGGGTCGACGGTCACGCCGTACCAGCGCGTGAACTTCTCGGCGATCGCTTCGCGGAAGCCTTGCGCGCCCCACGTGATCGCGTACTGGTTCACGTCGGCGTCGATCGCGGCTTTGGCCGCGTCCTTCAGCTCTTGCGGGCATGCGAAGTCGGGGAAGCCTTGCGCGAGGTTGATCGCGCCGTGCTTGATCGCAAGCCGCGTCATGTCGCGGATCACCGACTCGGTGAAGCTCGCCGCCTTTTTCGAGACGCGAATGTCTTTCATTCCTCTCTCCCGCCCGCACGCTCTCGTGCGGAAGCAAGATACTGGAGTCCGGGCTCGCACTCGGCTTGTGCCGGGCAGAATCGGCACCACCCGCCCGGCGACAACACCGGCTCCCGGCCGCCGGGGCGCGTCTCCAGCATGGCGCGCGCGCCGTCCACGGTACGCCGGACCGCCAGACCGAGCAGGTCCTCCGTGACGTTCTCCACGAAGAAATCCCCCGTATCGAGGTAGTAGCTCGCGACCCTGAACGGCGGCACGCCGCTGCGCAACGTCTCGACCAGCGCGTAGAAGCGGAGGTCGTCGGAGTACCGCGCGTACTCGCCTCCCGTCTTGAAGTCCACGATGATCACGCGCGCCTCGGTGCCGGCAGGCCGGCCGAACGCGAGGTCGTACTTCGCGCGCAGCACCACGCGCCCGTCGCACAACGCGACACGCACGCCCGACTCCACGCGCGGAATCCACGTGCGCTCGATCGGCGGCCAGTCCGTCAAGAACTTCACGACGGCGTCGTTCGCCTCTCCTTTCAGTTGCGCGAGGTCGAGCGGAGACAGCGCGCGCACGAACTGCGCCTCGCCGCGCTCGCCGTCGGACGCGATGCGCTCGATCGCGTGATCGACGAGGTCGAGCGGCGGCAACACGCGCGGCGACAGGATCGACGCCTCGATCGCCTTGAGCGCGACACGGCCGCGGATCTTCGCAACGCTCCAATCGAACGGCTCGGCCCGCGAGGCGTGTAACAAGCCCTCGCACGCGTGCACCTGGTACAGCGCGAACTTGTTGACGAGCACGTCCTCGTCGCCCGCCAAAGCGCCGGATAACGGCGTCAGGTCTTTCTCCAACGCGTCGCGCAGCTCGGCGGCGAGATCCGCGCGATGCGTGGGACGCGGCAGGCCGCCCAGGCCGCCACCGCCGCCCGCCTCGCCGAGCGCGAGCAGCTCCGTGTAGATACGTACCTGGTTGGGCGCGAGCCCTGCCGGAACCGTCATGGCAACGAGTATCTCATCTGCCTATCACAAAAACGCTTTCGGGAAGTGCGGGCGGAGCCACTCGACCACCTCATCCGTGGTCGTGAACACGCGCGCGACGAGACCCACCGACCGCGCCGACGCGACGAAGTCGGGGATGTCGTCGACGAACGAGGCGCGCGACGGCTCGACGCCGAGCTTCTCGCACGTCATCAAGAAGATCGCGGGGTCGGGCTTGCGCACGCCGACCTCCCACGAATCGATCACGACGTCGAAGATCTCGAGCGGATATGCGGAGCGCCAGTCTCCCCACTCCTTGACGTTGTTGGTGAGCAGCGCGACGGGATAGTGCTTGGCGATGTCGCGCACGGCGTCGATCATCTCGTCGTTGCGACGGATCGTGCCCCACAAGCCGCGCCGGATGTCGGTCGCGTCCGACGGCCAGTCGATGCGCGAGCCCACGTCGTTCTCGATGTGCCGGCGCAGGCGCGCGTAGTACTCCTCCTCGCTGATCCGGCCGGTCTCGAGCAGGTGGAAGTCCGGGTCGGCGCCCTCGGTGCTTCGCATCGGCAGCATGCGCACGAAGGTGTGCTCGGGCAGCCCCAGCTCGCGCTCGTACGCGAGGAACGAGTCGATAATCGGCGTCGTGAGGACTCCGCCGAGGTCGAAGATCGCCGCGTCCAGCTCCATGGGCGCCAGTATGCCAGCGGTTGACGACAACGAACCGAGGCCGTACAAACCAGGACGAAGGGGGTTGGTCCGTCATGACGAGCAGCGGTTACGTCTTCGACAACGCGTGGGACAAGGAGCGGCGGCGCATCGCGAGCATCGAGGAGGTGTTCGATCCCGGCACCAAACGCATCCTGGATTTCGTCGGGCTCGCGCCCGGGTGGAGCGTGCTGGAAGCCGGAGCCGGCGGCGGCTCCATCGCATCGTGGCTCGCCTCGCGCGTGGCACCGTCCGGCCGCGTGCTCGCAACCGACCTCGACACACGCTTCGTCGAATCGCTGCAACACCCGTCGCTTGAGGTGCGTCGCCACGACGTAACGACGGACGAGTTGCCGGAGGAGTCGTTCGACCTCATCCATGCGCGTTGCTTGTTGGAGCATCTCCCCGCGCGCGACTCGGTGTTGAAGCGATTCGTGGCTGCATTGAAGCCCGGCGGCGTGATCGTTCTCGAAGACGTGGACTGGATACCGGACACCATGTTGCCCGCCGCGAAGCTGCCGGTGTTCCCGCGCAGCGGAGCGCGCTTGTACTCCAAGACGTGGCGCGCGATGGGCAAGCTCGGCGCGATGGTCGGCATCGACCACGAATACGCGCGACGCTTGCCGCACTCGCTCGCGAGCTGTGGTTTGGTGGGCGTGGACGCCGAGTCGCGCAACCACCTCGTGCGCGGCGGCAGCGTCGGCGCCGACTTCGCGTTGCTGACCATCGAACAGGTGCGCGACATGATGATCGCCGGCGGTTTGCTCACCGAGCGCGACATCAACCAAGGGATCGCGAACATCAGCGACCCCGAGGCCTACTGGATGTCGGCCACCGTCATCGCAGCCTGGGGCCGCAAACCGGGATAGCACTACCAGGGTTGACTTACCACATAACGCAAAGTATTTTCCATCATGTGGTAACTCAGGCGCCTCGGCTCATGCCGATCTTCCGCTCGACCCTGCAGGGCGAGCTGCTGGCGGCAACACTCCTCGACCCCGAGGCCGAGCAGTCGCTGTCGGAGCTCGCCGAGCGCCTCGACGCGCCGTTAGCGACGGTGCAACGCGAGGTCACACGGCTGGAACAAGCCAGCGTGCTGCGCTCGAGGAAGATCGGCAACACGCGTTTGGTGCGAGCCGACTCATCCGCTCCGACGTTTGCGCCACTCGCCGAGCTGGTCCTTCTCTCCTTTGGCCCACCCCACGTCCTCCGAAACGAGCTTTCGCGATTGCGCGGTGTCGAGGAGGTTCTGATCTTCGGCTCGTGGGCGGCGCGGCGCGAAGGAGCCTCCGGTCCTCCACCGTCGGACATCGACGTGCTCGTCGTCGGAACCGCGCGTCCCGACGACGTCCACGAGGCGGCGAGACGCGCGGAGAAACGACTGAAGAAGCAAGTGAACGCTTCGATTCGCAGCCGCGCGAGATGGGAACGCGGAGACGATGGGTTCTTGCGCCACGTCCGCGCCCAACCGAAGACCGTTGTTTGGCGGCGGCCACCGGGGCGCAAGAAGCGATGACGTGGACGGCGGGACGCGCTGTCGTCGATCGTCTCATCGAGGCCGCCCACATCGAGCGGGTTCCGGCCGATCTCGAGATAGCGCACAGCCTTATCGTCGCGTCACGCCACCACATGGACTCTGCAGCACGCATTCGCGACGCCGATCAAGAGGGAGCATGCCAGCTATCCTACGACGCAGCGCGCAAGGCGTGCGTCGCGATGCTCCAAGCGCAAGGACTCCGAGCTACGAGCCGCGGTGGACACATCGCCATTCGCGACGTGGTGGAAGCGCAATTCGGAGCGCTGCGTGGCGGCAGCTCCGTGCGAGGATTCGACCGGCTCCGGCGGAAACGAAACGATCTCGAATATCCAAGCGCGGTGCGCCCGATCGGCGATGAGGACGTCGACGATGCGATCGCGGTCGCAAGCGCCATCGTCGACTTCGCAACCAAGCTCGTAGGCCGACTACCGGTGTATTGATCGCAAGGCTTCGTTGAAGTCGATCGTGATTCCATGATCTAGTGACGTCGCTCAATGCAGGCATCTCGAAGGAGGCCGGCCATGACGTTTCGCATCACCGACGAGCGCATCGAGAAGTACACGATGGAGTTGCTGGCGCGGCACGACGAGGCCGTGCTGCTCGAGATGGAAGCGCTCGCGCGCGAGAATGACTTCCCCATCGTGGGACGCATGGTCGGCGTGACACTGGAGATCCTCGCGCGCTCCATCGGTGCCAAACGCATCTTCGAGCTGGGCTCCGGTTACGGATACTCCGGCTACTGGTTCGGGCGCGCCGCGGGAGCGGACGGCGAGGTGCACCTGACCGACGGCGACCCTGCGAACGAAACCAAGGCGGCGGACTTTCTCGGCCGCGCCGGCCTGTCGTCGACCGTGACGTTCCACGTCGGCGACGCGCTCTCGTCGTTCTCGCGCGTCGCGGGCATCTTCGACATCGTCTATTGCGACGTAGACAAGGACGGCTACCCCGATTGCTGGCGCGCCGCGCGCGAACGCATCCGGCCCGGCGGGCTCTATATCTGCGACAACACGCTGTGGTACGGACGCGTGACCGAGCCGGTTGTAACCGACGACGTCAAGCCCGGCTGGACCGAGGCGATCAAGGAACAAAACGAGTTGATCTCCGCCGACGAGCGCTACCTCTCGATGATCCTGCCGATCCGCGACGGAGTGATAGTTGCGTACCGCTTGTCGTGAGCGTTGGAAATCGACGATCGTTGCGAACAAGAGACGCTAACGAGACGGCGTGGGATCGGGAGAAGGAGTCGTCGAAGGCGGGGGCGGCTTTCGGGCGATGCCCTGCCGTTTAGCCGGAGGCAAGTTGTGGCAGAGGTCGCGTTCATGCGTGCCTACTGTCGCGAAGTACCCGTGCGGCAGATCTTGGTAGAACTGTCGGGAGGAGGCTTTCTCCCGATAAAAGACGCGGAGGCGCGAGGCGACGGTGTACCGGCGCAGGGTGGTATCCGAAATCTGGAACCCGACGATGGTGCCGACCCAAGCCTGCGGCCCCAAGGGAAAACCGGCCACTCGATAGGAGACCATCTGACCGGGCGGGAAGCCGCAATCACTGTGCCACCACGCCGGACCGGGGTTCTGATCCTCAGCCCTGTACGTGAGCGTGCCAAGAATCCGGACCTTCTCGTCGGCACCCAAGACCTCAATGCGTTCAAGAAGGATGGCGCGTTTGCTCGTGTTCTGAAAGGCGACATGAGCGAAAGACGCGGGGAAGTAGTTGCGAGGGATCGTCATGTAGTCGTTGGAGCTGAAGCCCTCAACGGTGATGTGACGGCCCCGATGTGCTGGCTCTCGGGACGCGCTATTCGAGAAGAGGAGGACCACTGCGACGGCCGCGATGGGCAGCACGCGAGCTAGGAATCGGACTGCCCCAGGAGCCGTCACAGTGCCCTCCTCAAGAAATACGTCGATCAAAGATTACCGGTTGTCGGGACGGCCCTAGCAGCCGTCCGG
>JBIOWR010000151.1:0-2208 GCA_044868775.1 Actinomycetota bacterium | reverse complement strand
GAATCAGCACCTTCCATCCGAGGTGCATCAGCCGGTCGTAGCGAATCCTCGGGATCGTCGCGCGCACCCAGATGAACAGGAACACCACGAAGCCGAGCTTGCCGAGGAACCACAGCGGCGGCCAGATCGGCGTCCAGAACGGCGGGTGCCAGCCGCGCCATCCTCCGAGGAACAACGTGACGACGAGCGCCGACGTCGTGATGACGTGGAGGTATTCGGCGAGGAAGAACATCGCGAACTTTATGCCGGTGTATTCGGTGTGGTAGCCGCCGACCAGCTCGGTTTCCGCCTCCGGGAGGTCGAACGGCGCGCGGTTCGTCTCCGCGAGACCGCACAGGAAGAAGAACAGGAACGCCGGGAGCTGCGGGACGATGAACCACCGCGGGATGATGCCGAACCAGGTTCCCGCTTGCGCATCGACGATTCCTTGCGTGGAGAGCGTGCCGGCCCACAGCACCACCGAGACGACCGACAGCCCCATCCCGACCTCGTACGAGATCATCTGAGCGGTGGAGCGCACGCTGCCGAGCAACGGATAGGTGCTGCCGCTCGCCCAGCCGGAGAGCACGACGCCGTACACGACGAGCGAACCCATCGCGAGGAAGAACAGGATGCCGACGTTGAGGTCGGCAAGCTGCAACGTGATCGCGCGGTCGCCGATGCGGAACCCGCGCCCGAGCGGCACGACCGCGAACGCGAGCAGTGCCGGCACCAGCGCGGCGATCGGCGCCAGCCAGTACACGCCGCGGTCGACGTTGGTGGGCGTCACGTCCTCTTTGAAGAACAGCTTCACCCCGTCGGCGAGCGCTTGCAGCAATCCGAAGGGACCTACGCGGTTCGGACCCAATCGTTGCTGCATCAGCGCGACGATGCGCCGCTCCGCCCAGATCGTGAGCATGACGGAGACGAGCAGGAAGCCGAACACGACGAGGACTTTGATCGCTGCGATCAGCACGTCGAGGCCGTCCACGTCACCGCCTCCCGGGATCTGACGGATCGACGCGCACGAACGTTATGACGTCGTTCGTGTCGAGCAGCGCGGTGACGCGGCCGCCCGGCTGGTTCCACGGCACGAACACGCTTGCGTTCGGTAGGTCGCGCTGCACGCGCAGCGGACCTTGGATCGTGCCGTGCTGCGACGACACGCGCACGTTGTCGCCCTCGGCCACGCCGATGCGCTCGGCGTCCTTCGCGTTCAACTCCACGAACGGCGACGACATCGTCTTCTCCAGCTCGTCCGCGCCGAGCATCATCGACCCCGCGTCGAGCAGCAGCGGGTACGTCAGGAGCGCGAACGGATAGTGCTCGCCTGCGCGCGGCACGGTGATGTCGGGGACGATGACCGGCGTGCGCATGGACGAGGGGCGCGCGAGCAAGCGCGCTTCCTTCGACACGTCGCGCAGCGAGCGCGGGAACGCGACGCGCATCTCGGTGGCGATCATCGCGAGGATCTCCCAGTCGGGTTGCGACAGCCCAACCGGGTCGACCGCGCGCGCGAACGGCTGCGCGCGACCTTCCCAGTCGGTGAACGAGCCCGCGCGCTCCGGCACCGCGCACGCCGGCAGCACCACGTCGGCCGCGCGCGAGGTGTCGGTGAGCAAGAGGTCGTGCACGACGGTGAACGCGCCGCCTTCGAAGGCGCGCGCTCCGGCGCGCGCGTCGTTCGCGTCGCCGGCCGGGTCGATCCCGATCAGGTACAGCACGCCGAGCTTGCCGCTCGCGGCGGCGGCGAGGATGCCGGCGCCGTCCATGCCGGGCTCGGACGGGAGCGAGGTCTTCCAAGCCGCTTCGACCTCCAACCGCTCGCGCTCGTCGGTGACCGAACGCCCTCCGGGCAACAGGCGCGGGTGAACGCCGGCCCACGCCGCCGACGCGGCGCCGGCGTGACGCGTGACGCGCGCGAACTTCGCGCCGAGACCGGCGGCGAGGTTCCAGCACGCCGCGAGCGCGCCGGGCGATTGCGCGAGCCGCTCGCCGGCGAGGAACACCGCGTCGCGTCCGGCGCTCGCGAGCAAGTCGGCGAGCGCGTACACGTGGTCCGCGTCGGCGCCGCAGCGGTCGAGCAACGCGGAAACGCTCGGGTGGTGCGAGCGCACCGCGCTCGCCTCGACGCCGCCGCGCTCGCCGAGGCGGGTGGCCGCCGCGAGGAGCACGTCGGCCTCCGTTCCGGGAGCGCACCGGATGCTGTGGGCGCCGAACCGCGCAAGC
>JBIOWR010000150.1:0-5452 GCA_044868775.1 Actinomycetota bacterium | reverse complement strand
CGATGCAACCACCGCCGTACGAGACGCGTTAGCTACACGAGGCCGCGCATCGCCGGCTCCGGCTCCGCCGGAGCCGGCTCGCTCACCGTCGCCTCCACGCTCAAGCGCGCCGCCGCCCGCGACGCCTTCGGATACATCGCAAGGCCGAACACCACCATCACGACGCCCGCGCCGACGAGCACGCGCTGCACGCCGGCCGCCGCCGCGATCGCGCCGACGAACGTCAGCGGCAGCAGCGTGCCGACGCGCTGCGCGACGTTGATCGATCCCATCACGCGCCCGACGTGCGACTCCGGCGTCGTCGCATGCACGATCGTGCGCCCGATCGGCGTCACCGCTCCGAGCGCGACGCCCCACACGACGTTGCCTGCGAACACGGCCGGCAAGTGCGCCGTGCCGGTGTAGGTGATCTCGCCGATGCCGATCACGACGGCGAGCACCGGCAGCGTGCGCAGCGAGATGAATCGTGGAGGAAGGCGCCCCGACAGCCACGCTCCCGCGAAGACACCGCCGCCGAACACCGTGAGCACCCAGCCGAGCAACGCCGGTCCCGCGTGCAAGACCTCGCGATAGAACAGCGGCTCCAGCGCCATGTACGACCCGAACGACAGCCACACCACGAGCCCGATCAGCACGACGAAGCGCACGCGCCCGTCGCGCGCGGCCACGCGCACGCCGTCGCGAAGCTCCGCGAACGCGTTCGCTCGTTCGCCCTTCACGCCTTCGCGCACGCGCACGCCGGCGATGAGCGCGAGCGCGAACACCGACGACGCGGCGTTCGCAACGAAGATCCAGCTGAGGCCGGCCGTCTTCGCGATAGCCGCGCCGAGCGCCGGGCCTGCGATGAACGCGAGCGCAAACGCCATCTCCACGCGCGCGTTCGTACGGCGCAGCTCGTCGCCGCCCGCGGCAACGAACGGCGCGAAGGACCCGACCGCGGTGGCGATGAGCGCGCTCGAGAAGCTCGCCGGGAGGACGTACGCGATCAGCTCCGGCATCGAGCCCGCGGTGATGAGCGCGAGCGTCGCCGGGACCGCGACGATCTCCCCCGCGACGAGCACGCGCCGCGGGTTGAAGCGATCGACGAGGAGCCCGCCGACGATGCTGCCGCCGATCGACGCGATCCCCCAGACGGCGGCGGACATCGCCATCTGACCCGGCGTCGCGTCGAGCCGGAAGGTGGCGACACCCCACACGCCGACGAAGAGCGCAGCCGTCGAGCCCGCTTCGGACACGAAGCGAGCGACGACGATGCGACGCAAAGGAGTGCTCACGAGAATCATTCCACCAGAGCGCAACCGTTCGTGCGTGCAAGAAACATCGTATGCGGAACCTACGAACGCACGAACGAGGAGATGAAGAGCCGGAGTCGGGCGAGCCGTTACTGGGGCAGGACGCTGACGAACTTGCGATCGCGGCGGGAGTGAAACTTCACGGTGCCTGCGACGCGCGCGAACAAGGTATCGTCGCGACCGCGGCCGACGCCGTTGCCCGCGTGGATCTTCGTGCCGCGCTGACGGACGATGATCGACCCGGCCGGCACGACTTGGCCGGCATAGAGCTTCACTCCAAGACGCTGCGCGTTGGAGTCGCGCCCGTTGCGGCTGCTGGATGCGCCCTTCTTGGATGCCATAGCGCGAGAAAGGCTACCAGAGGCCCCCGGCGCCTGCTAGGTGGAGCACCCGATTCGCCCTATTTCCTGGGAGAGGGACCCTTGGCTGCGCCTATTTCTTCTTGGGAGCGGACTTCTTCGCTGCCGACTTCTTCGCTGCCGCGGCGCCCCCGGACTTCTTCGCCCCCGGCTTCTTCGCGGCGCCGGCCGCGCCGGACTTCTTCGCAGCGGCAGCGCCCCCGCCCGCAGCCTTCTTCGCCGCGGCCGCGGCCTTCTTCTTCTGCGCAGCCTCCTCGCGCGCCTTGCGCGCGGCCTCGCGCTGCTCGACGCGCGCCTGCGCCGCGGCCTCCTTGCGCTCGGTCTCCGCGGCCTTCGCCTCCTCGGCCTTCACCGACAGGTCGCCGAGCCTGATCTCCGCGATCTCCACGGCGGTCAGCGCCTGGCGGTGCCCGATGTGCCGGCGATAGCCGGTCTTCTGGCGGTACTGGAAGACGTCGATCTTGTCTCCCTTCACGTGCTCGAGGATCGTGCCGACGACGGCGGCGTTCTGGCTCTTCAATTCGCCGGGGTCGCTGACGACCTTGCCCTCGTCGGTGGAGATCATGAGCGGGTGCAGCTGGATCGTCTCGCCGACCGGGTTCTTGACCCGGTCGATGAGGATCCGCTCCCCGGCCGCCACCTTTTCCTGGTGACCGCCCGTGCGGATGATCGCGTACATGACTGGTGCTCCTCTCGGTTCAGTCGCCGATTCAGTCGATTTCGTGGGTGATGACGATACCGCGCCCCTCGCACACCGAGCACGTTTCGCTGTAGGCCTCCAGCAGTCCCTCGGAGGACCGCTTCCGCGTCATCTCCACGAGGCCGAGCTTCGAGACCTCGTCGGAGACTTGCGAACGCGTCTTGTCGCGCGCGAGCGCGCGCTTCAGGGTGCGCAGGACTTCCAGCCGGTTCGACACCGACAGCATGTCGATGAAGTCGATGACGATGATGCCGCCGATGTCACGCAACCGTAGCTGTCGCGCGATCTCCTCCGCCGCTTCGAGGTTGTTCTTGTAGACGGTGTCCTCGAGCGACCCTCCCTTGCCGATGAAGCGTCCGGTGTTCACGTCGATCACCGTCATCGCTTCGGTGCGGTCGATCACGATGGAGCCTCCGGACGGCAGCCACACCTTGCGCTCCAGAGCCTTGTGGATCTGCTCGGTGACGTGGAACCCCTCGAGCATCGGCAGCTCGCCTTCGTACAGGTCGAGCTTGTCGAGCAAGTCGGGCGCAACCTCTTCGAGATACGAACGAAGCTGCTCGTAGATCTCGCGATCGTCGGTCACCACGCGCTCGAAGTCTCCGGAGAAGATGTCGCGCACGACGCGCATCACCATCTCGGGCTCTTGCATCAGCAGCGCGGGCGCCTTCGCTTTCTTTTGCTTGCGCTTCAGCTCGTCCCACTGCTTCACGAGATGATCGAGGTCGCGCTTGAGCGCCTCCTTGCTCGCGCCTTCGGCGGCGGTGCGCACGATGACGCCGTGGCCTTCCGGCCGGATGTCGCGCAACGCTTGCCGCAACCGCGCGCGCTCGTCTTCGTGGAGGCGGCGGGAGATGCCGGTGAGCCGTTGCTCCGGCGCCAGCACCAGATAGCGTCCGGGGAGCGATATCTGCGAGGTGAGGCGCGCTCCCTTGGTGCCGATGGGATCCTTCGTCACCTGCACGAGCACGGACTGGCCCGACCTCAGCACTTTCTCGATGCGTGGCTGCGCATCGCCTTCGAGGTCCTCTGCGGAGTAGTTCACCTCGCCGGCGTACAGCACGGCGTTGCGCCCGTGGCCGAGGTCGACGAACGCAGCCTCCATCCCCGCGATCACGTTCTGCACACGACCGAGGTAGATGTTGCCGACCATGCGGCGCGTGTCGTCGTGGGATACGTGGTTCTCGATGATCACGCGGTTCTCCAGAACCGAGACCTGGGTCCGGTCCTTGCCCTTGTGGATCAACATCGTCTTGGCCTCGCCGCGAAGCGCGCGCGCCTCTTCTTCGGTGAGCCGGCGGCGGCGTTGCGGTTGCCGCTGGCGGCGTTGCGCGCGTGCGTCGAGACGCGTGGAGCCGGTTGGGCGCGCGGCCGTCTCCGCAGGCTTGCGCTCACGCGGTTTTCGCTGACGTGGTGCCGGCTTGGCCTCCGCGGCGGCAGCGGCCGCCGGCTCGGCCTCTTGGGTGGCGGCCTCGCCGTTCGCGGCGGTTTTCGCCGCAGCGGTCTTCTTGCCGCCCCGGCCGCGCCCTCCGCGGCGCCGCCGCTTGCGCGGCGCGCCGGTTGCAGCGGCGGCTTCGGCGCCGGCCTCGACGCCTTCCATCTGGGAGAGCGCGTCCGCGCGCTCCTCCGCAGCCGCGGCCTCGTCCGTGAGCGCAGGCACCTCGCGCGCAGGCGCCTCTCGCGCAGGTGCGCGCTCGCGCGCAGGTGCGGCGCTTTCATCCGCGGCGTGCGCCTCGGTCGCCGTGGCCTCACCGGCTTCGTCACCACCGGCCTTTTCGGTCGACGTCGCCCCCCTGGCGGCCGCCGACCGCGGAGCACGCGGCGGCCGCGATCGCGGCTGACGCGGTCGCGGCGTGCGCGGATGCGCCGAGGGCGCGGTCGCTTTCGCCGCAGCCGGCTGCTCGCCCTCGCCCGCGGCGGCATCTTCCGTCACGGCGCCGGTATCGTCGGCAGGCTCCTCCCCCTCGCCTGCGGCCTTCGCCGGACGCGCTCCCGCGGCAGTCGTCTTCTTGCGATGGCGCTTCCCTCCACGGCGTCCGCGACGTCGCTTCCGGGGAGCGCCGCTCACAGTCGTTGCCGCGCCATCGCCCCCGTCGCCATTGCCGTCATCGTCGTCGGCGTCGCCACCGTCGCCGCCGCCTGCATCCTCGCCGCTCGGCGAGGCATCGCGTGTGTGTGCCCGGCCGCCCTCGTCGGCCGCAGCTCGCGCCCGCGCGCTTTCGCCGCGCGGCGCTTGCGCCTCGGCGCGCTCGGACTCCGGCGCGGCGGCACGATCACGGTCGCGCTCCACCGGCGCCTCGTTCGCGCCCGACGGCTCGGACGGTGCACCCGCACCCTCCGGCCTGGTTGGTTGATTCATGTCTTCCAAGACGTCACCACCTGTCCTTGTGCATACGTCGCATGTGAATGTTGAGCAGGACCCCGGTCGCGGCGTACGTGGTCACCAGCGACGAGCCTCCATATGAGATGAACGGCAACGGGATACCCGTGATCGGCGAGATGCCGAGCGTCATGCCGATGTTGACGAACACTTGGAACGCCACCATCGAGACGATGCCCGCGGCGAGCAGCGCTCCGAACAGCGTGCTCGACATCATCGCGATGCGCGTTCCGCGCCACAAAAACACCGCGAACAAACCGACGACGACCAGCGCCCCGGCGAAGCCGGTCTCCTCGCCGATCACGGTGAAGATGAAGTCGGTGTGCTGCTCGGGCACGAAGTCGAGGTTCGTCTGCGTGCCCTGGAACAAACCGCGCCCGTGCGTACCTCCCGAACCAATGGCGATCTTCGCCTGGTTGAGGTTGTAACCGGTGCGCGTCGGATCGCTCGCCGGGTCGAGGAACGCCGTCAAGCGCTTCACTTGATACTCCTTCAGCAATCCCAGCTGCAGCAGCCCGTAGAAACCCACGCATCCGAGCAGCAACAGCACCAACAGCATCCGCAACCGCAAGCCCGACACCAAGAAGATCCCGAGCACGACGGCGAGCAGCACCAGCAACGTGCCGAGGTCGGGTTGCGTGTAGATCAACACGGCGCACGGCGCAACGAGCAATCCGCACCGCACGACGTGACGGAAGCGCGGCTCCCCCTTGCCGGATGC
>JBIOWR010000149.1:0-2526 GCA_044868775.1 Actinomycetota bacterium | reverse complement strand
CTATGCCGGCGACGTTGAACGCGTACGGCAGCGCTCCGATGATGAGCCACGCAACGCTGCGCAACCGCTCCGTCGCGACGATCGGCGCGCCAACCGCGGTGCGAATGTCGTAGCCGTGCGCCCAATGCTCCATCAATCGCGCGGTAACGAGCGTTCGCGCGGCCATGCCCAGGCCCCACGGCACGCGCTCCTTGGGGTCCTTGGTCAAGAACATCTCGCGCAGGCGCTTGGTGCCGCGGAGGTACCACTCGAGGACCTCCTCCGGCTCCATCTTGCGGCCCTTCTCGCAGCCGGCTTCGGTGAACGCCTCCGCGGAGGGATAGGTGAGCGCCTCTTCGTTGAGCTGGCGGGGGCCACCGGTGGCGGTGTCGTACGCGATCTCCTCGACGTCGGCGAGATGCGAGACCTCGTCGCGCACGTCCCAGCCCACGGCCGGCGAGGGCAGGAACCACTGCTCGCGCGTGAGCCCGCGCAGCACCCCTTCGAGATCGCGCTCTTCAGCCTCGAGCTCGGCGACGGCTTCGTCCATCAACGACATGCCGGGCAGTGTATCGGCGAACCGCTCGCGGATCGAACCGAGCAATGCGCGGACGGTCGGCCGCAACGCGAACGTGCGCGCAGTCGCCGGCGAGCTCCTCGCGCTGAAGCCTTGGGGTTGAAAGAGGCCATTGCGCAACCCGCGCCGGTGTCGTACAACGCGTAGGTGGGCGGTCCGACGAAGGAGGGCGGCATGGCGCGAGACCCGGTCGACGTCGTACGCACGATCGAGGGGATCTGGAACGACGGCAAGCTCGACGAGCTCGACGATTACTTTGCGCCGAACTTCAACAACAGCGCTTCGGGCGTGTCGATGCTTCCCCCGGGGCTGGAAGGCGCAAAGATGGCGCACCAGATGTCGATGCAAGCGTTCCCGGACCGGCGAACGGAGATCATCGACATCTTCGGATCCGGCGACAAGGTATGCGTCGAGGTGCGCTGCACCGGCACGAACGAAGGCGGCGTGCCGTGGCTCGGCGCGCCGGCGAACGGCGCGAAGGTGGACTTCCGCTGGATGAGCGTGTACGAGGTGAAAGACGGTCAGATCACCAAGCACACCGGTGTGATCGACACGCTCACGTTGCTGATGCAGCTGGGCGTGGTGCAGCCGCCGATGTAAGCGCCGAACGAATCGGGACGGCGGCGGTCGCGATGATGCCGAGGCGTTCGAAGATCGCCCAGGACTCCGCCTCGGCGTCGCGGGCGTCGCCGGTCGATCCCGTCTCGATGCAGTAGCGCGCCCACGCTTCGAGCGTGAGACCCAGCTCGTAGTCGGCCTTCGCCTCGCGCGCGAGACGCAGGCTCTCGAGCAACGCGTCTTCGGCGAGCACGAAGTCTCCGCTTTGCATGTACGCATAGCCGCGCACCCGATGCAGCATCGCGGTTGCGACGACGAGCCCGAGCTTGCCGGCGCGCTCGAGCACGCGGTCGGTGATCGCGAGCGCCGCGTCGGGATCGCCGCGGAAGATCGCAAGCTCCGCGGTGCGCGCCTCGCAATCCACGGCGAGGCTTTCCGCCCCGATCTCGTGAAGCTGCCTCACCGCGACGTCGAGGAGCTCGGCGGCGTCGTCGAACCGGCCGGCGCGCGACGCGACTCGGCCGAGGTTTCCGGTGACGAACGCAGTTCCCATCTGGTAGTGCGCCGCGCGGAACACGCGCCGCACGTTCTTGAAGTGCTGCTCCGCCTCGTCGAGGTAGCCCTGATCCGAGCGAATCTCTCCGATGTTGTTCTCGTCGAGCGACGCGTACACGACGTGACCGGCGCGGCGCCGCAGCTCCATGCTGCGGTGGTCGAGCTCGAGCGATTCCTTCCACCTGCCTTCGCTGTACGCATCCACGCCGAGGCTCGCGATGACGTTGGCTTGCCCGATGAGGTCGCCGAGCTCCTCGTAGATCGGGAGCGCGAGCGAGCGATACCGCTCGGTCTCGCGGCTGCCGATGTCGGTGTACGCCGAGTGCAGCAAGAGGTACGCGCGCGCGAGCGCGGCGCGCTCCCCGATCGCCTCGGCTTCCTCGGCGGCTTGCTTGGAGAGGCGGATGCTCTCCGCGTAGTTCGCCTGGCGCTGGCGCGCGACGGCGATCGCGAGCAGCAAGCGCACGCGGTCGGGCGCGCCCGCATCGGCGCCGAGCGCCTCGGCGGCAGACAAGCCTTTGCCGAACCAGCGAACCGCTTGCGTGTACTTTCCGGTGCGCTCGCAGATCGTGCCCTGCTTGAGCAACAACCGCGGGATGCGCGTCGCGTCTGCGACGCGACGCGCGTTGCGATATGCGATATCCGCCGTGTCGTACTCCCCCGCCAGCTCGGACACGTCGCCAAGCGATTCCCACAGCTCGGCCAGTTCCCGCGACGCCACCTCGCAGCTGCGCGCCGCGTCGAGCGCGCGTCGGAAGAACGTGGCGGAATCGACGTTGGCGTAGATGTCCTTCGCGCGGAAGCCGGCCACGCGCGAATAGCGGAAGGACTTTTCGAACCGCTGCGCGCGATGGAAG
>JBIOWR010000148.1:0-3454 GCA_044868775.1 Actinomycetota bacterium | reverse complement strand
TGGCCTATGAGACGGCTATCTTGATGTGCCCATCACTGTGCCCGCAAGATGAAAGCGGTCTCATTTCAAACTTTCGAGAACCATCGAGCACGTTGCCGTTGCCGTATCTGTGTCGTGGCGCTGTGGGCTTGGACCGAATACCTCAGTGGTTACCGCTGCGCGATCAGCGCGCAATGATATCGCGTACTTGGATTCTGTGAGTTGGGTCCGGTCCCGTTGGGGCCACCACCGGAGTTGAACGTACCTGCGTCGACCACGCCGCGAGTCATGCCGCCGATGACAACGCGGACCGGACACATAGCGCCCGCCGCCGGGATCCGCGACTCACTTGCGTGCGAACAAGTCCATCAGACGGGGGATCTGATGCAGAGCCTGGGGGCGAAGCAGCGGCAACGTCACGCCGGCGCGGCGATAGCGATCGATGCGCGCGATCACCTCGTCAGGCGTGCCCGTCGCCGTCGTGCGCTCGATCAGTGACGCCGGTAGCGCTTCGGCTACCGCCGCCTTGCCGCCACGACGGAGCGCCGCCATCAGCATCGGAAAATCGTCGCGGTCGATCGCCGGCTCGCCGACCCGCAGCCTCCGCTCCGTCTCCGCCGGGAAGTTCGGTGACTCGAAGCGGCTCGCGGCCTCCCAGCGCACGGCGCCCACCGCGTCGTCGTGTGTGTCCTCGACCGAGCACGGAACGATCTGCGCGACCTCGAACGAGTCCCAGTCACGCCCCGCGTCCTTGACGGCGTCGCGAACGATGCGGAGTGCGTTCTCGACGTACTCCGGCGACGTGTGCGCGTCGAGCAGCACGCCGTCCGCGATTTGCCCGGCCACGCGCAGGCCCGTCCGGCTCAGCGCGGCGATCCAGAACGGGATCCGCGGCCGCGGCGCGCGCCAGTTGAGGCGCGCGTCCTCGAGTGCGAGCGACTCGCCGCGATACGTGACGCGCTCGCCAGCGAGGAGCCGTCGGATGGCGTCGACCCACTCGCGCAGCGAGACGGCGGGCGTGATCGGAACGAGCCCGTGGCGCCGTGCGTGCTTTTCCGTGCACGCGCCCGGCGCGAGCACGATGCGCCCGCCGGTCAGCTCATCGAGCGTGGCGAGTGTCTGCGCCATCACCACCGGCGAGCGCAGGCGCACGACCTGCGTGCAGCCGAGCGTGATCGTGGTCGTCGCGAGCCCGAAGGCCGCCATCGCGGTGACGGAGTCGCGGTTGCAGAGGAGCGCCTCGGAGAAGAAGCAGAGATCGTAGCCACGGCGCTCCGCCTCGGCGGCGAGCTTCGCCATGTCGCGCACGCCGAGAGCGGGATCGTAACCAGTCGCGAATCCAGTCTTGGGCATCAGCCCATCCTCATCGGGTCAGCCGTTCAGCGAGCTCACGAGCTCGGCAACGACAGCGGCGTGATCTCCCGCGACGCGCGACGCCGGCCGTCGCGCTCGGGCACCAGCGACTCCATCCGGCGCTGCGCCTCGGTGAGGCGCGTGAGCGCGCCCGCCTGGTCGAGCGTGAGAACACGCCCGTTCGCCACAACCTGGCGTCCGTCGACGTAGACGTCGCGCACCGCGCGGTCGGCGGCATGGAACACGAGAGAGCGGAGCGGATCGCGCGCGGGCATCATCCACGGATTCGTGAGGTCGACGAGCACGAGGTCCGCCTTCGCGCCCGGCGCGAGACGGCCGATGTCGTCGCGCAGGAGCGCTGTCGCGCCGCCGACGGTGGCGGCGTGGAAGACGTCCGCCAACTCGAGGCTACGGATGTCGTCGGCGGCGACGCGGCCGAGCACGGTCGCCCACCGCATCTCCTCCAGCATGTTCTGCGGCACGGTATCGGTGCCGATGCCGAGGTTGATGCCGGCGCGCCGGTACTTGCCGAAGCTCTCCAGCATCTGCCCGTAGCGCGCGAAGGGGGTCGGGCAGTGCGCGACGCTCGTGCCCGAGTCGGCGAGGATGGCGACGTCCTTCCTCGACCACCAATGCAGCCACGAGTGCTCGTCGACGAAGATCGCGTGCCCGAGCAGTGTGCCAGGGCCGCAGAGGCCGAGACGATGCGCCCACTGCACGGGCGTGATTCCGTGCCGATGCACCATCTCGTAGAACTCGTTCACGCCCTGCGCGCAGTGGACGGTGAAGGGCAGCGCGCGCTCGCGTGCGGCGGCCAGACTGTCGCGCAGCAGCTCCTCCGTGCAGGTGTCGATCTGCGCGGGCGATAGCATGCCGGACAGCCGGCCGCTCGGGTGGGTCGCGAGCGCGTCGACGAACTTCAGCGCCTCGTCGAGGCCCTTGCGCCCCGCGTCCTCGTTCCACTCGTACTCGAGGAGGTGCGAGCGCCGCAGCACCCACCGCGCCGACGCGAAGCCCGGCGCGAGCACCATGCGCATCCCGCTCCGCGCCGCCAAGTCGACCCAGCCCGGCGTCACGCGGCTCAGGTCCGCGAGCGTCGTCACGCCGGAGAGCAGCAACTCGCAGTACGCGGCCTCGCCACACGCGAGCTTGCCCTCGTCGTCCGGCCAATACGCCTGCGCGCGCTCGAACAAGCCCGACATGTACATCTCCGGCACGCCGTGCTCCTCGCGGATGCCGCGATACGACGCCTCCCACATCGGGTGCGAGTGCACGTCGACGAGACCGGGCATGACCATGAGGCCGCGGCCATCGATGACATCGTCGGCGGCGCCTGAATACCGACGTCCGACAAATGTCAGCGCGTTTCCGGCGAATGCGACGTCGCCGTCCTGAACGTACGCGTGCCGCCTGGCCGCGGTGTCCCACGCGATGACCCAATCGGCGTTGCGGATGCAGGTCGTCCTCACGACACACCTCCACGGTCGTTCTGCCGTAGGCGCGAAGCGTTCTCCATAGGCGCGTGAAGCGTCGATTCGGTGGTGATCTTAAGCGCTGAGAGTCCGTCGTGCACGGGGCCGCGCGCCTTGGCAATGTTGACGGCCTCGCCATGGTCGCACGGATCCTACATGGTTCGAGGAGGCAGCCCTTCGAGGTGGAAGCTATCTAACCTCGTGCTCGCCGCTCGGCAGCGAGGTCGCCCGCGACGTCGGTATCGACGTCGAATCGATCACGAAGTATGATGCCACCTCGTGACCAGCCATCCCGAGCCGACGTTCACGCTCATACGCGGTGGTCGGGTCTTCGCGCCGGCTGAGCTTGGCGTAACCGACATCCTCCTCAGCGGAGAGCGCATCCTCGCCATCGGCAACGGCCTCGAGAGCCGTGCCAAATCCCTTGGCCGCGTCGACGTGCTCGACGCCTCGGGGATGTCGATCGTGCCAGGATTCATCGATCAGCATCTCCATTTCCTCGGCGGCGGCGATTTCGAGGGCCCGCTCGGGCGCGTGCCCGAGCTCCACGTGGGTATGATCACTGCCGGCGGCGTGACGACCGCAGTCGGGATCATGGGCATCGACATGGACGGCAAGACGCTGCACGCCTTGGTGGTGAAGGCCCACGA
>JBIOWR010000147.1:0-6668 GCA_044868775.1 Actinomycetota bacterium | reverse complement strand
TCGACGTCGCGCAGGCGGCGTCCGACGCAACAGGCGAGGAGATCGTGTTCGCGACGTGGGAGCGACTGCCGTGGTACGCGTCGCTCGTTGCCTCGGCCGATGCGGGTGACGAGGGCGCGAACCGCGCGCTCGATGCGTTCGCCGCCTTCGCGGCGGCGGTTGGGCGCTTCACCGAGCGTCACCCAGGCGCGGCGAGCGTGGGGACATTGCTGGAGCTCGTCGACGCATCCGGGCTGGAGGCTCCTCCGGTGATGGGCGCGCGCGTCGATGCAGGCAACGACGTTCGTGTCGTGACGCCACGCCAAGCGCAGGGACTGGAGTTCGACGTCGTACTGGTGGCGAACTGCCTCGACGGGGAGTTTCCCGCGCCGCCGCCGCCCGAGCCGCTGGTCTCGCTCGAGGCGATCCTCGATCCGGTCCCGCTCCACGAGCGTCGTCGGCGCGCGCTGGCGCAGGAGCGGCGTCTGTTCCGGCTCGCGGTGTCACGCGCGCGCTCCACGACGATCCTGTGTGCGAGCGCGGCGAGCACCGCGCGCATGCCGCGCACGCCCAGCCCGTACGCGTCGTTGCTCGGCGCGTCGTGGGCACCGGTGGATACGCGCGCGCGCACGCACACCGACGTGCGCGAGATCGAGGCCGCACTGCGGCGGACGCTCGCCGATCGCTCCGCGCCGCCGGTCGCGCGGCTCGCTGCGCTCGCCGCGCTCCCTCGAACCGGCGCCGACCCCTCCGCCTGGTGGACGGGCCGCGACTGGACCGACCCGGGCGTCGCGCTGTACGCCGACGGCGTGCGCACGAGCTACTCACGGCTCGCGCCGCTCGACAACTGCGCGTTGCAGTTCCTGTTCCAGACCGAGATGGGTCTCGACACGCGCGAGACGCACCAGATGTGGCTCGGCACGGTGGTGCACTCCATCATCGAGCGCGTGCACGCCGGCGAGCTCCCGCGCGATCCGGTCGCGCTGCACGCTGCGCTCGATGCGGCGTGGCGGCCGGAGATCTTCGGCACCAAGGCCGTGGAGCACCGCCGTTACCTCGACGCTCGCGACATGCTCGACCGGTGGCTCTCCCAGAGCGATGCCGATCCGATCGCGGCCGAGGCGGCCTTCGAGTTCGACCTCGACGACGCGACGGTGCGCGGGCGGATCGACGCGATCTTCCCGATGGCGAACGGGCACGTGCGCGTCGTGGACTACAAGACCGGACGCACACGGCACGACGAAGCACCCGAGGAGGACCTGCAGCTCGCCGCCTACCATCTCGCGATGCAACGGGCGGAGTCGTTGCGGGAGTTCGGCGCGCCCGGCGTGCTCGAGCTCCACTTCATCGCGCAACCACGCGTGCGCGACGGGTACGCGCAGGTGCGATTCCAGCCGGCGACGGTGCCCGGCTACGAGGAGAACGCCGTCGCGCGCATCACGTCGCTGTTGCAACGGATGCGCGAGGAGAGCTTCGCGCCGAGCGCGGAAGCGGATTGCATGTGGTGCCGGTTCAAGACGCTCTGCCCCCTGTGGCCCGAGGGCGCGGAGGCGACGGCCGGATGAACGCGCTCGAGCCTTTCGGCAAAGCACCGCCCGAGATCGTGGCGGCGATGCGGGACCGCGCGCCCACCGGCCAGCAATGGGAGGCGATCGCGCACCCGCCCGCGCCGCGCGCGATCGTGGCCGGCGCGGGCTCGGGCAAGACCGCGGTGATCGCCGCGCGCGTCGTATGGCTCGTGATGGAGCAGCTCGCCGGACGCGCCGGCGCGATGCCCTCGGAGATCCTCTGTCTCACGTTCACGAACAAAGCCGCGGAGGAGCTCACGCGGCGTGTGCGACACGCGACGGCCTCCCTCGGGCTGCCCGAAGGAGAAGACGCGACGGTGCTCACGTACCACGCGTTCGGACAGCGCATCCTCACCGACTACGGCGCGCGCGTCGGCCTGGATCCCGGGGCGAAGCTCCTCACCGAAGCGCACCGCTGGCAGATCGTCGCATCGCTCCTCGCCGAGCGGACGTTCGAGCACCTTCAGGTGCGCACGCTGCCAACGGTCATGCGCAATTGCCTGACGCTGAACGACCAGTGCGCCGACCATCTCGTCACGCCGGAGCAGGTCATCGAGTCGACGCACGAGGTACCGACGGCGCGCAAGCGCGGACACCAAGCCGGCATGCTGGAGAGCGCGCTGCAGCGCCGGGAGCTGGCGGAGCTGGTCGCCGACTACCGGGTGCTCAAGCGCGAGATCGGCGTGTTCGACTACGGCGACCTCATCGCGCTCGCGAACGACCTCGTTGCCGAGCGGCCGGAGGTCGCGCGCGAGTTCCGGGAGCGGTATCGCGTCGTGCTCCTCGACGAGTATCAGGACACGAACATCGCGCAAGCGCGCCTGTTGCAGGCGCTGTGCGGAGCGGAATACCCAGTCTTCGCGGTGGGCGACCCCGACCAGAACATCTACGCCTGGCGCGGCGCAAGCCTCTCCAACCTCTTGAGCTTCGGCGCCGACTTCGGGGCTGCGGGCGCGTCGCTGCCGCTGTACGTCAACTTCCGGTCCGGCTCGCGCATCCTCGCGGTCGCGGATCGCGTCGTGGGCGAGGTGCCCGGCGAGCGCCGCGCCGCGGACAAGAAGCTCTACCCGCACGCGTCGCGCGGCGAAGGGCGCGTCGTCGCGTTCGTCGAAACCGACGAGCGCGCGGAGGCGCGCGCGATCGCGGGGTTGATCCGCGAGCACGCCGAGACGTACCGAACTGCGCTCGGCGAGCCCGGCTGGAGCGACGTGGCGATCCTCTGCCGGAAGAAGCGCTTGTTCGCGCCGATCGCCGACGTGCTGCGCGAGGAGGGCGTTCCCGTGGAGATCGTCGACCTCGGCGGCCTGCTGAAGCTGCCGGAGATCGTGGAGATCGTGGCGTGGCTGCGGCTGATCGAGGATCCCGGGCGCAACATCGAGCTGGCGCGCCTACTGCAGGGTCCGCGATGGCGCATCGGATATCGCGATCTCGTCGCGCTCGCGCGCTGGTCGGCACGGCACAACCGCGCGCTCAAGGACGATCTCCCCGGCGAGGACGAGTCGCCCGGCGACGTCGCCTTCGCGTTGCTGGAGTCACTCGATCATCTCGACGACGAGGAGATGACCGGCCTCTCGGACGAGGCGCGCGTGCGTCTGCGTGAATTCTCGGCGTTGCTGGTCGAGCTGCGCGATCGGTCGCGCGGATCGCTGCCCGATCTCGTCGCCGACGTGGTGGAGCGAACCGGCTTGCACCGCGAGCTGTCGGCGAGCACGTCGCCGGCGGCCGTGTCGAAGCTCCGCAACATCGCGAACTTCGCCGAGTTCGTGACGTCGTTCTCCCCGGTCGAGGGAGAGGCGACGCTCGCGACGCTGAACGCGTACCTCGACGCGCAAGAGGAGACGGAGGACGAGCTCGTGCCGGCGCAGCCCTCCGAGGCGAACACCGTGAAGATGCTGACGGTGCACAAGGCGAAGGGCCTGGAGTGGCCGGTGGTGTTCGTGCCCGGTCTCGCCGAGCATCCGCGATGGGGGAACGCGTCGCTCTTCCCGGACGTGAGCCGCCAAGCGAACCCACTCACCCAGCCCAAGACGCTGCCGTTCGAGCTTCGCGGCGATCGCGCCGTGCTGCCTGAGTTCGACGGCGACCTCGACGCGTTCCGCGAGACGCTCAAGGCGCGTGGTCTCGAGGAGGAACGGCGGTTGTGCTATGTGGCGCTCACACGCGCGCAGCAGCTGCTCGTGGTGTCGGCCGCGCACTGGTACACGGGAACGCAGGAGCCGCACGTTCCGGGCACCTTCTACCGGGAGATCGCCTCGCACGACGCGTGCGACGTGGTGTTCGAGCGCGAGTGTCCCGAGGAGAGCCCGCTCGTCGCGTATCGCCGCGCGCAGGTTGGGGAGTGGCCGGCGCGCGCGTTCGCCGACGACCGCGACGAGTTGTTCCCCGACGGGTGGCACGCCGCGGCAGTCCGCGCGCTGGACGATCCGGGTAGCGTGGATGCCATGGTCTCCTCCCTGGACGACGACGACCGCAACGAGGTCGACGCACAGCTGGCGCTGCACCTCGAACGGATCGACCTCGTGGAGTCGCGCACGCGCGGCGGCGCCGTTGCCGAACCTCCGCCTTTGCCGTCCCAGCTCGCCGCCACCGCGCTGATCGACTATCTCCGCTGCCCGAAGTTCTTCTTCTGGTCGGTGGTGCGCCCGCTGCCGCGGCGGCCGTCGCCCGCCGCACGCGTCGGAACCGAGATCCATCGGTGGATCGAGGTGCAGAGCCGCGGTCAGGGATCGCTGCTCGACCTGGACGAGATGCCGGACCTGAGCACCGAGGAGCGCTTCGGTCCGGGCTCGCCAGTGGCGCGCCTGCGCGAGTCGTTCCGCGCGTCGCGCTTCGCGAATGCGATCCCGTTGCACACCGAGCGCAAGTTCCTGCTGGTGCTCGGCGACGTGGTCGTCGGCGGCCGGATCGACGCGATATTCGGCGAGCCCGACGGGCCGTGGGAGATCGTCGACTACAAGACCGGCCGCATCCCCGACGCGGCCGACGAGCTTGCCGGAGTGCAGCTCGACGTCTACGCGCTCGCCGTCAACCAGATTTGGGGCAAGCGTGGGGAGGACCTCACGCTCACCTACTTCTATCTCGACGGAGGCGTGGAGGTGAGCCGGCCGGCCGGCGACCTGTCCGTGGCGCGCGAGCACGTCGAGCGCGCGCTGCAAGGCATCGCTTCGCGCAAGTTCGACCCGGCGCCCGGAGAGTATTGCCGCTGGTGCGACTTCCTGGAGTTCTGCGACGCGGGCAAGCAGCGCATGCGGAGGGCGCGCTCGCCCGGCGGCTGATCCTCCCGGTAAGGTTCGGCCCCGAACCGGAGGTGCGCGTGTACAACTGGCTCAAATTCCTGCACATCCTTGGAGTCTTTGCGTTCCTGGTCGCGCACGGCGTGTCCGTCGCAGTGGCGTTCCGCCTGCGCAAGGAGCGCAACCGCGAGCGGATTCACTCGCTGCTGGAGATCTCCGCCTCGACGATCGTCCTGCTGTACGTATCGCTGGCGTTCCTCGTGGGGTTCGGCGTGTGGGCGGCGGTGTACGTCAAGTCCTGGGGCCAGCGCTGGATCAACCTCTCGATCGGCGTGCTGGCGTTCTCGATCGTGCTGATGGTCGGCATGGCGCGGCCGTACTACAAGCGGCTGCGGACGAAGACCGGCTACCGCGCGTCGGGCGTACCGCTGACCAGCGACGAGGAGCTGGTCGAGATCTTGCGCTCACCGACGCCGCTGATCATCGCGGCGATCGGGTTCGCGGCGCTGGGCGGGATCTTGTACTTGATGGTGTTCAAGCCGCAGTAACGGCGCCGTTTCTTCGCCGGGCGCTCACACCTCTTCGTGATCGAGCGGCCGCTGCGCCGGGCCGGCGAAGTTCGTTCCGTCGATCTGGAAGCGCGAGCCGTGGCACGGACAATCCCACGTCTTGTCGAACGCGTTCCATCCGACCGTGCATCCCATGTGCGTGCACTTCGCGGACAGCGTCATCAGCTCACCCTCATCGTTGCGGTACGCAGCCACCTTGCGGCCGTCGTCGGTGGTGATGATCGCTCCCTCGCCCTTCGGCAGCTCCGCGGCGAACACCGTGGCGGTTCGTACGACGAGCACGTCGCACGGAGCCGAGTGCGTGATGCCTTGCGGAACCGAGCCCAGCACGAGGCTGCGCGCTCCCGTCATGCCTTTGTTGCCGACGACGAGCAGGTCGGCTTTCTCCGACTCCGCCACCTGCGCGATGACTTCGATCGGATCGCCCTGCACCGTGTGCAGCGCCGCGGGTGCGCCTCCGCCGATGTTCTTCACGGTGTCGTCGAGCAGCAGCTCTCCGGTCTTGGGATGACCCACGTGCACGAGCATCGTTTGCGCCGACAGGCGGCCCGACAACGCGAAGCCCTTGCGCGCGGCGCGGTCCGCCGTCTGGGACCCGTCGGTCGCGATGAGGATGCGCTCGTATCCCTCGGGTGCTTCGGCGCGCGTGGTGCGCACGATCAGCACGTCGCACGGCGCATGCTGCGCGACCCGGTCGGGAACGCCTCCGAGGAGCACGCGCTTGCCGTGGCTCATGCCTTTGTCGCCGGTGACGATCAGGTCGGCGCCGGAGTCGTCGGCCACCTCGATGAGCACGTCGGCGGGGTGACCCGTGCGCGTGTCGGTCTCGACGCGCACGCCGTAGTCGGCCGCCTCACCGGCGGCTTGCTCCGCGATCGACGGGTCGGTCCCCGCGTGCACGATCAGCAATCGCGAGCCCAACGCAGCACTGAAACCGGCGGCGAGCGACACGGCCTTCTGCGCACTATCGGATCCGTCGGTTCCGACGATGACCTTCTTGTACGGCATCCTCGATATCCCCCCGGAGCAAACGTACGAGAGGTAAGACTACCCCGCGAGGCGGTGGGGCCGCGCGCGCGGTGGGGCCGCGCGCGTGCCGCGGCGGTCGGCGCGCTGAGTTAGACGGCCTGGGCGGGTGAGGCGTCGGCCGACGCCGGCATCGCGGGGAGCGTCACCCGGAACGACGCGCCCGGTTCGCTCGAGGGTTCGAGCGCGAGCGAGCCGCCCATTGCTTCGGCAAGACGGTGCGAGATGTACAGGCCGAGGCCGACGCCGGCCCGCTTCGCGGAAGCGTCGAGGCGCGAGATCGGAAGAGCACA
>JBIOWR010000146.1:0-3764 GCA_044868775.1 Actinomycetota bacterium | reverse complement strand
GAGGAGCGCCGCTCGCGCCGTCGTCGCTGTTGCCGTTCCGCGGTGTTCGAGTCGTCGTCGGGCGCCGAGCAGCCAAGCGCCGCGGCGGGAGATCAGAAGCCGCAGTTGTCGCCGATGTGGTCGGCTCCGCAGAGCTGGTAGCCGAGGATCGGCACGGTGTCTGCGTTCGGCGGCGACGCGCCGATCTGGCCGGTCGTCTGCACGTCGACGAACTCGTAGTCCATCTCGACGCTCGTGTCTTGCACGCTCCCGAACCCGCGCAGCACGAGGAAGAGGAACCCTGTTTGCTCGTACTCCGCGTTGGAGCCGGGCGCACTGATCGATTGCATGACGAGGATCGGGAACACGTACGGGCAATCCGTTGCGATCGTGAGCGTGTCGCAGGTCAGCTCGCCGAGCGCACGCTCGAGCTGCGCGCGATCGCCGGGCGCGGAGCCGCAGTTCTCCGGCGCCGCGGTGCCGTCGGACGGGTTGCAGTCGTGTGGCGTGAGCGAGACCGTGCCGGGGTAGCCGTTGAGCAACCATTCACGCAGCCTCGACGTTCCGATGGAGCCTGCTCCCGGATCGGTGAAGTCGACCCAGATGCGGTTGCCGGGGCTCACGCCGCACGTCGGGTCGGGCATCCTGATGCGGTGCACGGTGTGGTACCCCTCGGTGTCCGGCTGCACGTAGGGCGAGAGGTTGTTGGGATTGTGCGGCGAGTCGCCGTTCTCGTACCCGATGCTTCCGAGCGGATAGTGCGACGCGTGCGTTCCGAAGAACGCGTCGTACGTCGTCTGGTCGATGACGCCGTCATGCAGCATCTTCCACAGCTTGTAGTGCGGGTAGTACGGCGCGGCCGGAGCAGCCGGCAACGGATCGGGAATCGACAGCGAGGTTTGATCGCAGATCGACATCGGACGCAAGCCGTCGCCGATCGCGGTGACGTAGCCCCAGGCGGCGATCGACGACGAGAACGCGCGGAGGTTGTTGAAGCCGAACATCTGCGAGAACGCGTTGGTCGACTCCAGCTTCGCGTCGAACCGGACCTTGCCGGGGTTGTAGCCCGCGGTGCCGCACGGGTTGAGCAGGGTTACGGAAAAACCGTCCGGCGTGTCGGTTGAGTTGTGCAGCGCTCCCGGATGGTTCGCGAGCAACACGTTCGAGGCTTCCGTCTCCGCGGCGGCGAGGCCGGCGCCGTCGCACGGGTCGGCTGCTTCGGTCGCGAACAAACGCGCGGCGGCGAGCACGCCCGCGTCGGTTCCGGTGATCACCGTGCGCCGTGTGGTCCAGAGGCTTCCGGCGTCCACGGTCAGCATCGCGGCGGCGAACAGCACGACGAGCACGACCGACACGAGGACGGCCGACGCGCCGCGTTCTCCGTCGCGCTTCATCCGGTGTTTTCGCAACGGAATACTCCTTGTGATGAATACGTGATCGACGCGCTTCCCCACAGCGGGATCGTGATCGCGTAGCGGTCGAGGCCCGACGGCACGGTTGCCGTCACGCGGATAAGGCTGCCGAGGCCGGCGATGCCGCACGGATTCGGCGCGGCAGAGCTGTTGCACTGGTTACCGCCCGACGCGTCGTCGCAGATCGCCGGACCCTGGTACGACGCGCCGTCGTCGGTGGAGTAGTCGACGCGCACTTGCACGTCGCCGCCGTCGAACAGGCTCTGGGACTGGCGGACGCGATCGCGCACCTCCGACTCGGAGCCTCCGACCGCCGCGATGCGTGCGCCCTCGCGCGCAGCGGCTTGCAGTCCTTGGTAGCGGTTATATGCGAGGCCGAACTGAATCACGCCGAACAGGACAATGAACAGAAGCGACGCGATCAGCGCGAACTCGACAGCCGAAGCCCCGCGCTCATGCGACGAAGGCACAGCAGGTGTCGAAGAATCCCCAGACGTCACGCGCTTCCCCCAAGCCAACGCAGGCGCCCTGACGTGCTCCTTTGCCCGTTAGGAGCGCCAAGCCATTCCACGCATATGGCGCGGAATGACTATTGTTGCCCGATTTGACCACGATGCGCAATACCCTCGCTACCGTTAGTGGACAAATGCCCAAGTCAGAGGGGAGGGATTGGACGAGGAAACCGGCGCCGTCACTCGCCGTCACTCCCGGATCTGCTGGCTCAAGTAATTCTGCTCGCCGAGGCGTTTGATCAACTGCAGTTGCGTCTCGGCCCAGTCGATGTGGCTCTCCTCGTCGGCGATCTTCGGCTCGAGGAACACGCGAGTCGCGTCGTCCTTCTCCTCGATGCAGATCGCGATGTCTTCGCGGAGATGGTTGACGGCACCGCGCTCGGACTCGAGCGCGAGCGCTAGCTGTTCCATCGGCGTCTCGCCGACGGCGACCGGCCCCAGCCGTTGCAAGTTGGGAACGCCTTGGAGGAACAGGATGCGTTGCATGATCTCCTCGGCATCCGTCATCTCCGCCAGCGAGGTGGCGCGAAACTTCGCGGCGAGGCGGTCGTAACCCCAGTTCTCACACATCTTCCCGTGCACGAAGTATTGGTTGATCGCGGTGAGCTCGATCGTCAACAGCTCGTTCAAGCGCTCGATGATGCGGTTGTTGCCGTCCATCCGATCCTCCCGTCTCGCGTCACTCGTCGGTCGTAATTGTGGCTTCGCTCACGAGCGCCTCGGCCAGCATGCGTTCGAGAGTCGGTCTGCATTGCCCGCACTCCGTGCCGGCGCCGCTCATGCGTCCGATCTTGGAGACCGAGCGCGCGCCGTGCTCGATGACTTGGCGCACCTCGCGATCGGTGACGGCTTGGCAGAGGCACACGTACATCTCGGCCCGAGCGTATCACCGCGCTCGTCGCCGAAGCGCGCTCGCAACGCGCTCGCTTTGCAGCTCGCGCAACGTCTCGGCAGCGATCCGGCGTGCGGCGCGTGTATCGATACGTGCGATTCGTCGAGCGGTTGCGATCGCACGGCGGTTGAGGGTGCGGTTGCGCTTGCCGATCTGGCGAAGCGCCCAGCTCACGGCCTTGCGCACGAAGTTGCGATCGTCGGTGGCTTCGCGCTCGATCGCGGCGAGCAACGGCGTGAAGTCGTCGTCGTCGAGCGTCCTTTCGTGAACGGCGAGGCTCGCCATGAGCGCGAAGCCGGCGCGCTTCACGAACTCCTCCTCGCGCTCGCTCCACGCGAGCGCTTGTCGCGCGGCGAACGGAACGCGCCACATCAGGTTCATGCAGAATTGATCGCACACGTCCCACGAGTCGAGGCTGCGTACCCATCGCTCGGCGAGCGTCTCAGTGAAGCGCGGGGGGTCGGCGATGATCGTCGCGAGCACGCGGGCCTCGTGCACGCCCGATCGCCACAGCGCTCGAGCCAGCGTGTGATCGGTTCCGATCTCACGCGCGAGGCGGCGTAGCGCGGTGACGGAGACACCGACCACCTCGGTGCGCGGCGTGATGCCGAACCGTGCCATTCCGGCGACGTTTCGCGGGCTCCCGAGCGTGCGCAGGCGCGCGACGACGTCGTCGGCGTTCACGGATCGGAGATCGTACGCGTCAGCTCGCCGTCGGCGAGGGCGTCTCGCTCGATGACGGCGTGGCCGTTGCGCTCGCCGCCGGCGTGCTCGTCAGGGACGGCACGGCTGTCGCGGACGGTGTCGCGCTCTTGGCCGGCGGCGATGGCTTCGGCGTGCTCGTCGCGCGAGCCTTGTCTTTTTGCGACTTCGCGTCCTTGCCGGCGCCGCCGCGTGGGGCGCCGCCGCCGTCCCGAACGACCTTGCCGCACCGGCTGCGCGCCGCGTCGCGCACCTTCGAGGGGTTGG
>JBIOWR010000145.1:0-6375 GCA_044868775.1 Actinomycetota bacterium | reverse complement strand
TCGGCGCGCGCGCTGAGGACGGTGTACGCGGCGCTGCAGACGTCGACTTCCGCGCCGAGGTGGCTCCACGACGCCCGGACTGTTGTGCGGCACGAGACGCTCCCCGCTTGGGCTCCGCACGCTTCGCGCCGGCACTGCTCGCCGCTCGCGTCGCTCCGGCGCCGCGTTTGGCTTTTCCGGCCGAGGCGCCGGTTCGCTTGGCAGCGCGCGTTGCTCCGCCCTTCGATCCCCGCCCCGATGCGGCACGCGGCGACGCTGCGCGCGGGGCTCCTCCGCGCGCAGATTGCGAACCACGCCGCGACGATGGTTGCTTGGGCATGCGCGACACCCTACCAAGCCCGCGTGCGCGCAGACAGGAGCGTCAGCTGAGGTCCCACTCCATCCGCATCGACACGGTGGCGCCGGTTTCGTCGGCGATCGCCGGGCAATCCAGCTCGCCCTTCCGTCCGGCACTGCGGAGGCTCACGGAGCAGGGTGCCACGGGCCGCTCGAACCGGCGTTCCGTCGGTGTCACGAGGTTGAGGAACGCAGTGCTCCGCAAGCCCGCGGCGGGCGACGGCGCAAGCGAGGGGATGGTCGCTCGTGAATTCCCCTCATAGTTGTAGAGGTTGAAACCTGCCGTGAACTTGAGCGTTCCGAAGTCTTGTGGCTGGACCAGGGCGACCGACAGCAGCCGAAGGTTCACGGGTACGTTCGGGCCTCCAGAGGAGACGATTTGAACCCGCGCGCTGCCCCGGTAATCGATGCGCGCGGCGCCTGCGACTTTCACGCTAACCCGGCCGGGTCCCGACGTTGCATCGACGATCGGGGATGTGGCCGTTCGCTCGCCGACGCACCGTGATGCCAGCCCGGCGACGACGACGATGGCCAGCACGACGACGACGGCTGCGGGAATCTTCTGAAGCCAGCGCATGCCGCCGAATGGTATCGGGTTCGAGCCGGGCGCCGGGTCAACAGGACTTGGCGACGGTCCAGTACACCTGGTCGTAGGCGGTGGCGTCCTTGCCGTTCACTTGGCCCGCGACGGCGACGTCGGTTCGCGTCTCGCCGAGCGGCGCGTCGACGCGGATGGGAAACGTCGTCGTGTAGACGCCCGTCGCCGGTATCACTCCGATGCCGAACGCGGCCCAATCACGATGCGGCTCTCCGTCCGCCCACATCGTCGCCCACGACAGCTGGAGGCCGGGGGCGGACCGTATCGTCACCTGTTGCGTCCCGGCGCGCGCGACGCACGCGCTCATCTCGACCGACAGCGGTGCGTGCTGGGTTCCCTTGGCGTACTTGGGGATGTTGGTCGGCAGGCGGACTTCGCTCTTGGGAGTGCTCGCGCGCGCCGTCGGTGTCGACGTGGCAGTAGACAACCCCGAGCCCCTACCGGTGGGCGACGAGGGTGAGGCGGTCGCCGTGGCGCCGGCGACCTCATTGATGCCGTGCGCAATCCCGCTGCTCTGTTGGCCCTTTGCTTTGACGCTGCTGTTGCCGCCGCACGCCGAGAACGCGAAAGCAACGAGGGCAATGAGAGCGACGGATGCGAGGCGAGATCTCATCATCGAAGAAAGTGTAGCCGTCGAAATCAGACGGCGGCCGGTTCTGCTACGGACTCTCCCAAATATGCCGCTATGACCGCGGGGTCGCGCTGGACGGACGCGGGCGGGCCTTCCGAGATGATGCGTCCCTGGTTGAGCACGTACATATAGTCGGAGATCCCGGTGACCATCTGCACGTCGTGCTCGATCAACAGCATCGAGATGCCGAGCCGGTCACGAAGCGACCGCAGGAACGCAACCAACCGATCCGTCTCGGTGTTGTCCAGTCCCGACGCCGCCTCGTCGAGGAGGATGATCGGCGCCTCGGTGACCACCGCTCGCCCGATCTCCACCAGTCGCAGCAAGCCGAACGGCAACCCCGCAACCGAGCGGTCGGCGATGTCCTCGAGGTCGAGCATCCGCACGATCTCGTCGACGCGGCGCGCGGCGTCGGCTTCGGCGCGAACGGCTGCGTCGGTGGCAAGCATGTGGCGCAGGAACCCGGTCTCGTTGTGCACGTGCGTCGCCACCATCAGGTTCTCGCGCACGGTGAGATCGCCGAACAGCTGGATCACCTGGAACGTGCGTGCGAGGCCGAGCTTGGCGCGCTCGTGCACCGGCTTCTCGCTCACGTCCGCGCCGAACAGCCGCACGCGCCCGGCCGTCGGCTGGTTCAGGCCGGAGAGCGCGTTGAACAGCGTCGTCTTGCCGGCCCCGTTGGGACCGATGAGGCCGACGATCTCTCCACGCCGCACCTCGATCGACGCATCCGCCACGGCGGTAAGCCCTCCGAAACGAACCGTGATGTCGACGCCCGACAGCACGGCCTCCGCATCGATCCGGCCCTCAGCAGTACGCGGCGCCGAGGCGGTGGCGCCGCCGGGGCGAGCGGTGCGTGAGCCGTTGCCGTTGCCGACGAGCGCATCCGAACCAACGACTGCATCGGCCGAGGCAAGGGCCATCGTCGGGCGCGTGCGGCGCACCACGAGGCGCAACGGCTTGGTCGCAAGCGATGACGCCGATGCGCGTAGCTTCGCAGACGCGCCGGCGAGCGGTTTGGCGACCGCGTTCAAGGCAGCTCCCGCGCGCGCGACCGGCCGCCGCAGCGGCGCAGTGCGTTTCGCCAGCGGCGCGAGGGCGGCTGAGAGGCGGCCGGAATACGCCTGGAGCAACAGCGCGAACACGAGCAAGCCCGAGGAGACGAGCTGCAGGTATCCGCCGAGGAACGACACGCGCAGGAACACCTCGTTCAGCGCCGCGAACAATGCCGCGGCCGCGACCACGCCACCGAGGCTGCTCAGTCCTCCGATCACCGCGATCGACAGATAGAACAGCGATTTCACGAAGCCGAAGAGATCGGGCGTGATCGTGCGCTGGTCGATCAGGAAGAGGTTTCCGGCCGCGCCCGCGAGGAACCCCGAGAACGCGAACGCGAGCAGCTTGTAGCGCATGACGTTGACGCCGAGCGACGCAGCGGCCATCTCGGAGCCGCGCGTGGCGAAGAACGCACGCCCGGTCTTGGACGAGCGCAAGTTGGCCGCGGCGAGGATCGCGAGCGCCGCGACCGCGAGCGCGAACAGGTACAGGATCTTTCGATCGCTGAAGTCGAAGTTGGGGAAGCCGCCGCGCACGCCGAAGTGAACGTTCTCGATCGTAGAGGAGCCACCGGAACCGACGAACCAGGACGACTTGAAGAGGAACTCGTCCGCCATCCACGAGAACACCAGCGTGGCAACCGCCAGATAGAGCCCGCGCACGCGCAACGCAACCGCGCCCAGGATCGCGGCGGCACCGGCGGAGATCAACGCCGCGATCGGAAGGTTGAACGGGAAGTCGATGTTCAAGCGGCGCGCGAGGATCCCGGTTATGAAGGCGCCTATCCCCACGAACGCCGCGTGTCCGAGCGAGATCTGGCCCACCCATCCCGTCAGCACGACGAGCGACACGCCCACGATCGCGAAGAACAACGCTTGGTTGGCATTGGCGAGGATCGAGAAGGGGACGTTCGGCATCCACACCCAGGCGACGAGTCCGACGACGAGCAGCAGCTTCACGAAGGCCGGAATGCGGAGCCGGCGCGCACTGCGCATCTTCGCCTTCGTCGTGAACCCTCCGTCGTCGCGCGATGCGGCCGAGAAGCGCTGGCCGCGGAAGAACATCGCAGCCAGCGCGGCCACCGTGAGCACGAACTGCGGCGCTCCGGTCTGTCCGAGGACGACGCTCACCCCCGGCGTGGAGGCGAACGCCGGAACGATGCCGAGGAGCACGCCGACCGCTGCGGCGCCGGAGATCGCGCCGGTCAAGCTCTCGAGGCCGCCGAGCAGCGCGGCGACGAACGCCGGAAGCACCTGCAACGGCATCTTGTACGGGTGCAAGATGGTGATTGCCGCGAGGAGAATTCCCGAGAGCGCCGCGAGAGCGCCGCCGATTCCCCATGCGATCGCGGTGGTGCGGTCGGGGTTGATCCCCATGAGCGCGGCCGCGCGCCGGTTCTCGGCGGCGCCGCGCATCGCGAGGCCGAGGTTCGTGTACTTGAACAGCGCCAGCATGCCGAAGGCCACGCCGACCGCGACGACGAAGAGCCCGATGGACCCGTACTGCAGGAAGCCGGCGCCGACCTTGATGCGTCCGTCGGGGAACACGCCCGGCGCGGTCTGGCCGCCGGTCCCCCAGATCTTCGCGGCGACTTCCATCAACAGCGAGAGCACCGCGACGGTGCCCACGGTCTGCGCGGTGAGCGAGAGGTGACGCAGGCCGCGCACGAACACGCGCTCGATGATCAGACCGAGGATCGCGCCCGCGATGATGCCCACCAGCACCGAGACGTACATCGGGTAATGCCATCTCCCCGACAGTTGAAAGACCACGTACGCGGGAACCATTGCCATCGCTCCGTGCGCAAGGTTCAGCACGCGCGACGCGCGATACATCACGACGATGCCGACGGCGAACATCGCGTACGCGCCGACGAACGGGAGGGACAGAACCAGGTAGGTGAGGAACTTCACAGGTCCTCTCCCAACCAACGGTCCTTCACGTATCTGGCCTTGAGCTGGAAGGCCACGAACGCGTTGCCCTGATACTGCATGGAGTACGACTGCATCAGCCCGTTGCCGAGGTGGTTGCCACGCGACCACGACAGCGGCGGGCTCAACCCGAAATCGAACGTCTCGGTGTCGAGCACCTCGCGCAGCGCCGCGCGCGTGAGCTTGGGGCCGACGCGCGACATCGCGTCGACGAGCACCAGCATGCCGAGATACGCGCCCTCCGTGAACGAGTTCGCGGCGTCGATGCTGGGGTCGATCTGGCGCACCGACGCCACGTAGTCGGCGACGCCGGGTAGGTTTGCGTACGGTGCGAGCGGCGGGTTGAAGCTCGTCCACACCACCATGTCCTGGCACGTGCGGCCGCACGACTTCGCGAAGTCGGCGTTGAACAGCGGCTGCGGCCCCATGGTCCGGCCTTGCGGCGCAACGCCGCCGCTCTTCACGAGCCACGTCAACGCCGTGGTCGGATCGAGGAGCAGCGCGACGAGGTCGCAGCTCGGCAGCGCTCCCGCCGATCCGCGGTGCGGCGAATCGGGGTTGTCCTTCTGGCAGTTCGAGTTGAACGTGTTCGTCTCGGAGTACGAGAGCTGGCCGGCGGAGATGCCGCAGAACGTGCCGTCGCACCGGTCGAGGCCTTTGGTGAAGCCTGGGATCTTCTTGTTGGTGACATGCTCGACGGCGTGCTCGAACGCCAGTGCACCTTCGACGCCGAACTTGTAGTCCTTGTCGAAGACGATGCCGAAGGTGCGCGCACCCTCCTCGTACGCCTTCTGCACCATGATGTGCATCGACGACACGGTGGAGGCGGCGACCGGCCAGACCCACGGGTCGCGGTACTGGCTCTTGAGCATGCCGTCCGAGCCGACGACCGGAACGGCCTTCGCCTTGATGTCGCCGCGCGAGACGACGACGTTGAGTCCTTCCGACGAGGGGACCACGGCGAGCGCGAACACGCCTTGATCGATGAACGAGCTGAGATAGATCGATCCCTTGGTCGGGTCCCACGCGTCGTCGCGCATCGTCAAGTCGAGCACGCGTCCGCAGACCCCGCCGGCGCGGTTCACCTTGTTGACGACCGCCTGCATCGCGGTGGGCGCTCCGCCGAGGAACGCCGACCCGATTCCGGAGCGGACGACCGTTGCGGCGAGCTTGATCGACCGCGCGGTCACGCCCGGCGCCGTAGCTCCCCCATTGTGTCCCGGCGCGCACGCGAGGCCTTCGGCCGTCGTCCCCTTGTTCTGGCCCGAGAGAATTTGCGTCAGACCCTTTTTCGGCGCGGTGCCACTCTTGCCGGCGATCGTCTTGGTCTCGGTGACGGTGCGGCTGCGCGTCTTGTAGATCGGCATCGCACGCACCGCGGTGAGCGCGAGCACGATCACTCCGAACACGAGCGCGAGGCGCACGCCCGCGCCGGGCATTCGCAACTTCAGCTTCATCCGCGCCGCATCCTCGTCATGAAGATCCGCCGGCGAAGACCCATGTACAGCGGCGCCAGCAACAGCACCCACGCGGCCATGATCGACGTCGGCCTCGTCGGAATGCCGAACGCCATCTGAACGCCGGTGCGCAGCTTGTCGATGACCTGCCGCGTGATGGTCTTCGTGGTCGGCGGAACCGGCTTGGTGCCGGCGTCGCCGGCGCACGTGAGGCACGGCAGCACGATCGTCGGCAGCACGGTCGGCAGCGGCGGCGGGCACGCGGCGCATCCCTCGGGCGGCTTCAAGAAGATCTGGTACAGCGAGCTGGCCGTGACGCCGGCGAGCTGCACGATCGCGCCGGAGTTCGCGCGCACCGACGCGTTC
>JBIOWR010000144.1:0-4707 GCA_044868775.1 Actinomycetota bacterium | reverse complement strand
GGCTGCATTTGCGGGAGACATTCCTTGTGTTGAGTTGGGTCGTGGTGCCTCGCCAAATGCCGTTAGCGAGGGGCCGGGCTGGTTCGGCAACTTTGACATTGCCTCCCCACCGACCTTTCGCGAGACCATAGAAGTTGCACCGGAATCGGTTACAGCAGCCTACCCAAGAATCCCCCATGATGTCGAAGGTCGGCAGATGCGGAGAATTCGGTCAGACGGCTTCGCGTTCGGGGGCGAGGAGCTCCGCCACGAGCATCCCACTGAGGATGAGCGCGGCGCCGATCGCGCCGGCGGCGGTGACGGGGTCGTTCTGTATCCAGATACCGAAGAGTGCCGCGAACACAGGCTCGCCGGTGAAGATGATCGCCGCGCGCGTGGGAGGCACGTGGCGTTGGCCGGCGGCTTGCACCCAGAACGGGATCGTGGTCGCGACGAGCACGGTGACGACGACGGCCATCCACACGGTGCCGTCGCTCAAGCCGACGAGTGGTTCGAACAACAACGCGCCGGCCGCCGAGCACACGCCCACCACGGCGAGTTGCACCGACGCGAACGCGAGCGCGGGGATCTCCGCCGCGAACCGCCCGACGACGAGGATCTGCACGCCGAACGACGCTGCGGTGCCGAGGATCATGAGGTCGCCCTTGTTGGGGAACCCGCCGGTGGGGCGCGACAAGAGGAACAGGCCGGCAGTCGCAAGCAGGACACCGGTGAGGGTCGCGAGTGAGGGCAGGCGCCGCAACGCGATCGCGCCGAACAGCGGTACGCACACGACGAACAACCCGGTGATGAACCCGGCGTTCGACGCCGTCGTGTACTGCACGCCCGCGGTCTGGAACGCATAGCCGGAGAAGAGGAACACGCCGGTAACGGCCGCGATGAGCAATTGACGACGCGAAAGCGTGAGCACCGAGCGCGGACCCACGAGCCCCAGAAGCGCCGCGCTGATCGAGAAACGGATCGCCATGAACAGCAACGGGGGAGCGATCGCGACTGCATCTTTCACGGTGACGAAGGTCGCGCCCCATCCGATGGTGATGAGGAAGAACGCGATCTCCCAGCGATAGGTGCGATGCAACGCTATTCCCAGTTCTTTCGCTGCATGATGCGCTCGGATGCGGGGCCGAACCCGATCTTCTCGTAGAGACCGTGCGCGTCGAGCGTGCCCAGGTACCAGCTGCGCGGCTGCACCGGGTGCCCGTCGATCAGCTCGCGCACCAGCTCCACGCCGAGCCCGCGGCCGCGATACGGCGGCAGCACGAACACGTCGCCGAGCCACCCGAACGACACGTCGTCGGACACGACGCGGCCGAACCCGATCAGCGCGCCGTCTTTGTACAGCCCGACCACGCGCGTGGCTCCACGAATCAATTGCTCGACGACGTCACGCGTGCGCCCGCGCGCCCAGTACGAATCGTTGGTGAGGTAGGTGTGCACGACGTCGACGTCGACGCGCTCTTTGTCGTCGTCGAGCTCGAATCCATCCGCGAGAGAACGTTTCATCGGCGCGAGAGCATACCGCCCGAGCGCTCAGCCCGACGACGCAATAGTGCGCAGCCGTGCGACGTCTTCGGTGTTGCGATCCGGCGGCGTCTCCACGATCCACGGCACGCGCCGCGCGAGCGGATGCGCGAGCAGCGCGCGAAACCCGGCGAGGCCGATCGTCCCGTCCCCGACGTGCGCGTGACGGTCGCGGCGGCTGCCGCTCGGGTCGCGCGAATCGTTCGCATGCACGAGCGCGAGGCGATCGATGCCGATCGATGAATCGAGCTCGTCCCAGCACGCGGACGCGCCCTCCACACCGGACAAGTCGTATCCCGCGGAGTGCGCGTGGCAGGTGTCGAAGCAGAACCGAATGCGCGGGTGACGGTCCACGGCTTCGAGCAGCTCGCCGGCTTGCGGCCACCGGCTCGCGATCGTGTTCGCGCCGCCCGCCGTCAGCTCCACGACGAGCAACGCATCACCGGGCGCGTCGTCGACGATGCGCAGCAACGCGTCGCGCGCGCGGGCGAGCGCGTCCAACCGCGGCGTGGTCGGACCTCCCGCGCCCGCGTGCACGACCACGCCGGTCGCGCCCAGCGCGTGCGCGCGACGCATCGTCCAGGTCGCGTTGCGGATCGACTTCGCATAGAAGGTCTCGTCGGGCGACGCGACGTTCACCAGGTACGGCGCGTGGATGAACAGCGGAGCGATGTCGCGCTCGGCGAGCGCACCACGAAAGGCAGCGTCGGCGTCGTCGCTCACCGCAGTTTCCGCCCAGCCGCGCGGGTTCGAGCAGAACATCTGCAGCGTGTCGGCGCCGGCGCGACGTGCGTTGTCGGGAATGCCCGTGAGTCCGCCTCCGACGTGGGCGCCGATGCGAAATGCGCCCGGCAACCTAACAGCCGAGGAACACGCCCGAGCCCATGTACGCCGTCACCGTCGATCCCTTGTGCGCCTCGGTTCCCGGCGCGGGGTTCTGATCGACGACGTATCGCCCTTCGCCCTTGAACTCCGCCTTGAAGCCCGCGGCGGCGAGCGCGTCCTGCGCCTGCCGCCGCGTCTTGCAGCGGAGGTCGGGGACCGGTGCGAGCGGCGTGCCGCTGCTGACGACGAGCGTGATGGCGGAGCCCTTCGCAGCTTTCTGTCCGCCCGCGGGGGTTTGCGAGATGACGTTGCCTTCGAGGACGAGTTCCGATTGCTGTTTCGTGACGCGCACGGTGAATCCCGCGTCGGTGAGAACCTTCGTGGCGTCGGCCTCGCTCTTGTTGCGCACGTCGGGGACCACGATCATCTCCGGCCCCTTCGACACGGTGAGCGTGACCTGCGTGCCCTTGCGCACGACCGCGGGCGCGTCGGGTTTCTGCCCGACGACGGTGCCTTTCTTCGCGACGTTGAACACCTCGACAGAGACGACCTTGAGCCCCAGCTCCGTCAGCAAGCGCGTCGCGTCCTGCAACGTCTTGCCCTTCACGTCGAGGATATCGACGATCTCCGGTCCGGCGGATACGAACACGGTGATCTTGTCCCCGCGATGCGCTCCTGCTCCCGCGGGCGGATCGGTGCGAATCACGTTGCCTTCCGGGACCGCGTCGTCGTTCACGCGCTCCGCGGTCGGATCGAGGCCGGCGTCCTTCAACGTGGTGAACGCACGATCGCGCGTCATGCCGTCGACCGACGGGACCTTCACGCGCGACGCGGCGCGCAACCCGATCGGGATCGCGGTGCCGGCGATCGCGAGCAGCGCCAGCACGAGCGCCATGCGCTTCCACTTGAAGCGCATGCGCGGAGGCTTGCGATCGAGCTGCACGGTCGGCATCGTCTCCACCGGGATCGCCGTCGTGTGCTGCACGACGAGGCTGAGGTCGCCGGTGAACGCTGTGCTCGGAACCGCGTCGCGCAAGGCGGCGCCCATCTCCGCCGCCGACACGAATCGATCCTCGCGCCGGCGCGCGGTTGCGCGCGCGACGATGCGGTCGAGCGACGGCGACACGTTCGGCGCGGGCACGTCCTCGTTCACGCGGCGCACTGCGACGGCCGCCGGAGAATCGGCGGTGAACGGCGGCCGGCCCACGAGCATCTCGTACAGCACGATGCCGAGCGCGTACACGTCGGTGCGATGATCGACCTCGGTTCCCTGCACTTGCTCCGGGGAGAGATACGCGGCGGTGCCGAGCACGATGCCGGCTTGCGTCGCGGTCGACTCCGCCAGCGCGCGCGCCAATCCGAAGTCGGCGACCTTCACGTCGCCGCCCGGCGTGATGAGGATGTTCTCCGGCTTGATGTCGCGATGCACGATGCCGGCGCGCCGCGCCGTCTCCAAAGCGGTGCACACCTGCCACGCGATGCGCGCGGCGACCTCCGGCGCGAGCCGCCCGCGCGCGGCGAGGATCTCGCGGAGGTTCTCTCCGTCGACGAACTCCATCGCCATGTACGCGTCGGACGCGTCGCGACCCCAGTCGTACACCTGCACGATCGACGGGTGGGTCAGTTGCGCAGCCGCCATCGCCTCGCGGCGGAAGCGATCGACGAACGCCTCGTCCGAACCGAGTTGCGGGCGCAGCACCTTGAGCGCGACGGTGCGGTCGAGCACGGTGTCGCGCGCGGCGTACACCTCGCCCATCCCGCCCGACGCGATGAGACCGGTGATGCGATACCGGCCGCCGACGAGCCGTGCGACCGTCCGATCGCTGGTGATGTCTGGGGTCATGTTCGGCGTCCAGTCTAGGCGTGGCAAGAACGCTTGGCGTGGAGCCTTGGCGCCGCGGTTAGACTGCGCTTGCCATGCGCGTCCTCGTCACCGGCGCCACCGGATTCGTCGGTACGCACCTCGTTCCCGCGCTCGTCGCGGCCGGCCACGACGTGCGCGCGCTGTCGCGAACCGCCACCGGCGCTCGCGTGAGGTTTCCTGCCGGCGTCGAGCCGGTCGCCGGCGACGTGACCGACGCGAGCTCGCTCCGCTCGTCTCTGGCTGGCGTCGACGCCGTCGTGCACCTCGTCGCGATCATCGCCGAGCGCGGCGGCCGCACGTATTACGGCGTGAACCACCTCGGCACCGAGAACGTCGTGCGCACGATGAAGGAGGCAGGCGTTTCGACCCTTGTGCACCAGTCTGCGCTCGGCGTCGGGCCCGACGAGCGATTCCCGTATCTCCACTCCAAATGGCTGGGCGAGGAGGCGGTGCGCGCGAGCGGCCTCGACTACACGATCCTTCGTCCGGGCGTGATC
>JBIOWR010000143.1:0-8176 GCA_044868775.1 Actinomycetota bacterium | reverse complement strand
TGTGCTCGACGTCGCGGCCGGAAGTCCGGCGGCGGGGTTGCGCATCGACGCCCGCGTACGTTCCGCCCGAAGGCGCGGGCGTGGAGGACGGATGGATCGTCGTGCCGGAGGGCCGCGTCGTGCGCGTCGGCGACCTGCGCGTGGCGGGCCGGCCGATGATCGCCAACGCCGTCGCGGCCGCCGCTGCCGCGAACGCGTACGGCGCGCCGGTGGAGCGCGTCGGCGAAGCGCTCGCCGCGTTCGAGCCGCAGCCGCATCGGATGGAGCTGCTGGCGACCGTCGACGGCATCGCGTACGTCAACGACTCCAAGGCAACGAACCCGCACGCAACGCTCGCCGCGCTCGAAGGGTTGCACGAGGTGGTGCTCATCGCAGGCGGCCGCAACAAGGGCCTCGACCTCGGCAGGCTCGCGCGCGGCGCCGGCGCGATCAAAGCGGTGATCGCGATCGGCGAATCCGCCGCCGACATCGAGCGCGCGTTCGACCGTGAGCGCGTGCGCGTCGAGCGCGCGGCGTCGATGGAGGACGCGGTGGAGCGCGCGACCGCGCTTGCAAGCGCAGGCGACACGGTGTTGCTGTCGCCCGCGTGCAGCTCGTTCGACATGTTCGCCGACTACAAGGCGCGCGGCGAAGCGTTCCGTGCCGCGGTCAAGCGCATCGCCGGACGGGGAGGGGATGAGGCGTGACGGTGATCCAGCTTGCAGCACGCGCACGCCGGCGCGACGCCAGGTCACGCAAGGCATCGCGGTGGCTCGCGGGCGAGGCGACGAGCAGCTACTACCTGGTGATGACGGCAACCGGCATCTTGTTGCTGCTGGGCCTCGTGATGATCTTGTCGGCGTCGTCGGTGTCGGCGTACACGACGTATGGAAGCTCGTTCCTGTTCTTCAAGCGGCAACTGCTGTGGGCGGTGCTCGGCGTCACGATCATGTTCGGCGTGTCGCGGCTCGACTATCACCGGCTGCGCCGCGTGGGCTGGCTGTTGAGCGTCGCCGGCATCGCGTCGCTCGTGCTCGTGCTACATCCGGCGCTCGGCACGCGCGTCGCCGGCTCGACGCGCTGGCTCGGCGTCGGCCCGTTGCGCTTCCAGCCGTCGGAGCTGATGAAGGTCGCGCTGCTGTTGCTCGCCGCCGACGTGCTGGCGCGCAAGCAAGGGCGGCTGCATTCGCTGAAGGAGCTGGTGCTCCCGGTCGGTCTCATCACGGGCATCACGGTGCTGCTCGTGATGATGCAGCCCGACCTCGGCACCACCGTCGTGCTCGGGCTCATCGTGTTCGCGATCTTGTGGGTGGGCGGCGCGTCGCTGCCGATCATCGGCGGGCTCGGCGTGACCGGGCTCGCCGGCGCGGCGATCCTGTCGATGACGGCCGGATACCGCCGCGCGCGTCTCGTGTCGTTCCTCGATCCGTTCAGCGATCCGATGAACTCGGGCTATCAAGCGGTGCAGTCGATGATCGCGCTCGGCTCGGGCGGAACGTTCGGCGTAGGGCTCGGCCAGAGCCGCCAGAAATGGCTGTACGTTCCCAACGCGCATACCGATTTCATCTTCTCGATTCTCGGAGAAGAGCTGGGTCTCATCGGAACGCTCGGCGTCGTGGCGCTGTTCGTGCTGCTCGCCTACGCGGGTGTGCGCATCGCGAACCGCGCGCCGGATGCGTTCGGGCGTTTGCTTGCCGCGGGAGCGACGGCGTGGATCGTGGGGCAAGCGGTGATCAACATGGGAGCGGTCACCGGGCTGTTGCCGATCACCGGCGTGCCGCTTCCGCTCGTGTCGTTCGGAGGCTCGGCGCTCGTGTTCACGCTCGTCGCGGTGGGCATCCTCGCCAACGTGGCGCGGCAGGAGCGCGCGCCCAGACGGAGCGCTGCGGCGGCGTGACTCCGAGCATCGTGATCGCCGGCGGCGGAACGGCGGGGCATGTCTACCCTGGACTCGCGCTCGCCGAAGCGTTGCGATCATCCGACGCGCGTGTGTGCTTCGTCGGGACAGATCGCGGCATCGAGACCACTGCCGTGCCGGCTGCGGGTTTCCCGTTGCACCTCATCGAGGTCACGCCGTGGTCGTCGTCGCTCGGCGCGAAGCGTTTCCTCGCGCCGTTCTCTGTCGCCGGAGCCGTTCGCGCGTCGTCGCGCATCCTTCGCACCGAGCGTGCCGGCGTCGTGGTCGGCATGGGAGGCTACGCGAGCATGCCGGTCGTGCTGGCCGCGCGCACGGCGCGCCTCCCGGTGATCCTCCACGAGCAGAACGCGATTCCCGGCATCGCAAACGTGGTCGGCGCACGCGTCACGCGCAACATCGCGCTTGCGTTCGAGGAGGCACGCGCGCGGTTTCCTGCTCGCGCGAACGTGCGTGTCGTCGGCAACCCGATTCGCGATGCGGTAGCGCACCTCGACCGCGCCGCCGCGCGCGACGATGCGCGCATTGCGCTGGGGCTGTCGCCCGCCGCACGCGTCGTGATCGTCTTCGGAGGGAGCCTCGGCGCCGCGCGCCTCAACGCGGCGGCGATCGCGCTCGCCGAACGATGGAAGGGTCGCGACGACGTGGAAGCGTTGCTCGTAACGGGACCGAAGCACCTGGAGGACGTGCAGCGCGCGCTGCCCGACGACGGGTCGGTGCGCGTGCGCGGGTATCTCGATCGCATGGAGCATGCGTACGCGGCGGCCGACCTCGTCGTGTGCCGCGCGGGCGCGTCGACCGTCGCCGAGGTCGCGGCGAGCGGCACGCCGGCGGTCCTCGTGCCGTATCCCTATGCGCGCTCCGATCATCAAACCGCCAACGCGCGCTCGCTGCAGCGCGCCGGGGGAGCGATCGTGGTGCCCGACCCCGAAGCCACGGCAGATCGCCTGGGATCGCTCGTCGACGAAGTCCTCGGGGACGACGCGCGCCTGACCGCGCTGTCGGCGAAGGCGAAGCTGTACGGCAAGCCCGACGCGGCGCGCGACCTCGCCGCGTGGGTGCTCGAGCTCGCATCGGCGGGGGCGCAATGATTCCCGCGCTTGCGTCGATGCGGCACGTGCACCTCATCGGGATCGGCGGCGCCGGCATGAGCGCGATCGCGAAAGTGTTGCTCTCGCGCGAGGTGCGCGTGAGCGGGTCCGATCTCAAGGAGACGCGCGCGACGAATGCGTTGCGCGCGCTGGGGGCGGCGATCTTCATCGGCCATCGCGCCGAGAACGTATCGGGCGCCGACGCGGTCGTCGTCTCGTCGGCGATTCCCGAGCGCAACTCCGAGTACGCCGCTGCACGCGACGGCGGCATCCCCATCCTGCAGCGTGCGCAAGTGCTCGCGATGCTCATGCGCGAGCGGCGCGGCGTCGCGATCGCCGGCACGCACGGCAAGACCACGACCACGTCGATGATCGCGACGATCTTCTTGCGTGCCGGCCGCGATCCGACGTTCCTCATCGGCGGCGACCTGAACGAGACGGGGACGAACGCGCACAGCGGCTCCGGCGAATGGCTGATCGCGGAGGCGGACGAGAGCGACGGCTCGTTCCTGTGGCTCGGCCCCGAGGTCGCCGTGGTCACGAACGTCGAGGCCGACCATCTCGATTACTTCGCCGACGAGCGAGCGATTCGCGATGCGTTCGGTGCGTTCCTGGAGAACGTGCCGCACGACGGGCTCGCCGTGGTGTGCGCCGACGACCCCGGCGCGTCTGCGGTTCTCGACGCGTCGGGACTGCGCCGTCGCAGCGTCCGCTACGGCCTGAACGGAGCCGACCTGTCCGGTCGCATCGTCGAGCGCGGTCCCGCCGGCACGGTCGTCGAGGTCACGCGCAACGGCCATGTCGCCGGTGTCATGCGACTGAACGTTCCCGGCGAGCACAACGCGCGCAACGCCCTCGCGGCCCTGGCCGTCGCGTTCGAAGCCGGCATCCCGTTCGAGGCCTCGGCCGAAGCGCTCGCGTCGTTCACCGGCGTCGCGCGGCGCTTCCAGATACGCGGCGCCGCCGCGGGCGTGACGCTCATCGACGACTACGCGCATCATCCGACGGAGATTCGCGCGACGCTCGCAAGCGCGCGCGAGCGCGGATGGTCGCGCGTGATCGCCGTGTTCCAGCCGCACCGCTACTCGCGCACGCGTCACCTGGGCCTCGCGCTCGGCGCGTCGCTCGCCGACGCGGACTACGCGGTGATCACCGACGTGTACGGTGCCGGTGAGGATCCGGAGCCCGGCGTCACCGGCAAGATCGTCGTCGACGGGCTGCTCGGGGCGGCGCCGCGCGCGCGTGCGGCGTACGTGCCGAAGCGCGGCGACGTCGCCGACCTCGTGGCGTCGCGCGCCGAGCCCGGCGATCTCGTGCTGACGATCGGCGCCGGGGACGTGACGATGCTCGCCGACGAGATCCTCGTGGCGCTCGCGAGCCGCGAAGCAGAGTCTCGCATCGAAGGCGCCGCTCGATGACGCAAGCCGATCTCGCCTACGACATCCTCGTGCGGGGCGCGCACGGACGCGTGCAACGCGACGCGTCGCTCGCGCCGCTCACGTCGTATCAGCTCGGTGGCCCGGCGTCGGTGTTGCTCGAAGCCGAGGGCGAAGGCGACCTCGACGCGCTCGCCGAAGCAGTGCGCGCGTCGGGGCTCCCGGTGCTGATGGTCGGCCGCGGATCGAACCTGCTGATCTCCGATCGCGGCTACGACGGCATTGCCGTGCGTCTCGGCGGAGGGTTTCGGTGGACGCGCGTGGATGGAGCCAAGATCCTCGCCGGCGCCGCCGTGCCGCTGCCGTCGCTCGCGATGCTGGCGCAGCAGAGCGCGCTCACCGGGTTCGAGTTCGCGGTGGCCATCCCGGCGAGCCTCGGCGGCGCGGTGCGCATGAACGCCGGCGCGCACGGCCACGAGGTCGGCGAAGCGCTCGAGCGCGTGCAGGGCATGGTGCTGCCGAGCGGCGAGCGCGTGACCGTGGACGAGATCCGGTACTCGTACCGTCACATGGAGCTGCCGGAAGGCATCGTCGTGACCGCGGCCACGCTCGCGCTCGCGATCGGCGACCCGGACAAGATCAAGAAGGAGACCAACGAGGCGCGCGAGTGGCGCCGCGAGCACCAGCCGCTGAACCTGCCCAACGCCGGGAGCGTGTTCAAGAACCCGCCCGGAGACGCCGCCGGGCGCCTCGTCGACGAGATATGCGGGCGGCCGCGGCTCGGCCACGTGCGCGTGTCGGAGGTGCACGCCAACTTCATCGTCGCCGAGCGTGGGGCTCGGGCCGACGAGGTCTACACCTTGATACGCCGGATTCAGCGCCGCGTCGCCGAAACTGCAGGGGTGACGCTGGAGCCCGAGGTGCGACTCATCGGAACGTTCGAGGAGGTCTTCGAGGAGGTCGAGGATGACACCACCGCAGGCTGAGGTCGTGTACTCGCCGCAGATGGTGGCGCGTCGGCGCGCGGTGCGCGCAGCGCGCCGCGCGCGCATCAGGCGGATCGCGATAGCGATCGTCGCGGCAGCCGGGCTCGCATATGGAGGATGGGCGCTCGCGCACTCCTCATTGTTCGCCGTGGATGGGATCACCGTGACCGGCTTGCAGCGCGTGACGCGCGCGGAGGTCCTCGCCGCGTCGAACGTTCGTCTCGGCACCAACGTGCTGTCCGTCGATCCCGCCGCCGTGGCGTCGCGCATCGAGGAGCTGCCGTTCGTGGAGAGCGTCTCGGTCGAGCGCGTGTACCCGTCGAAGCTCCGCATCGTCGTCCGCGAACGCGTTCCGGTCGCCGTGCTCACGCTCCCAGCGGGGAAGTGGGTCATCGACGCATACGGCGTGGCGCTGGAACCGGTGGCGGAGTACGCGGGGCTCCCCGTGATCACCTCCGCGAGCGGCGACGGCGTGGTGCTCGGCTCCGGCGTCCGCGACGTCGGCGTCCTGGAGGCCTTGAAGGTTTGGCGGGCGTTGCCTGCTGCGCTTCGCGCACACGTGAAGTCGGTGGACGCGATGTCCGCGTCCGCGGTCACGCTGCGGCTGCCCGGCCTGAAGATCGTCATCGGCTCGTCGGCCGATCTCGCGACAAAGCTTCGGGTGCTGGACATGTTGATGGCGCGCGCCGCGGCGGAGAAGAAGCGGCCGACGGCGATCGACGTCCGCGCTCCGGGACGCCCCGCCGTACGATTCGCCTGAGGCGCGCACAAGAAACGCGCACCCAACGAAGAAATTCTCGCGCGCGAGTGCACTCTTCGGCTTGACTCGACCGTTACCGCCTGGTTATGGTCTGAACCATCAGGTGAGGTTTACATAACTATAAGCCTCAACTTGAACGTAAGCAGTTGGCATTACCTGCGGAAACGGAAGGTCGGAGTCTCGGTGCGCACTTCCCCGAGGCGTCTGTCGATCCGGAGTTGAGGGTCGAAAGGCGCCGCGCACCGGAGAAAAAATCCGCGGGCGCACCGTCGCGTCCGGGATGAAATCTGAAAAGCCACGGGGAGTTCGAGAAGCCAAGAGCCTGGGGAAGCACGAGCACGACCCAAGGGAGGGGGCAGTATGGCAACCACGCCGCAGAACTACCTCGCGGTCATCAAGGTGGTCGGCATCGGCGGCGGCGGCGTGAACGCCGTCAACCGCATGATCGAGGAGGGCCTCAAAGGCGTCGAGTTCATCGCGATCAACACCGACGCGCAGGCGCTCCTGATGTCCGACGCCGACTTGAAGCTCGACATCGGTCGCGAGATCACTCGAGGGCTCGGAGCCGGATCCGATCCGGACATGGGAAGACGAGCCGTCGAAGACGCTCGTGACACGATCGAGGAAGTCCTCAAGGGCGCCGACATGGTGTTCGTCACAGCGGGCGAGGGCGGCGGAACCGGAACCGGCGGCGCCCCGATCGTCGCCGAGATCGCCAAGTCGATCGGAGCGCTGACGATCGGTGTCGTCACGCGGCCGTTCTCGTTCGAGCGCAAGGTTCGCGCCGAGCAGGCGGACCACGGCATCACCGAGCTGAAGCAAAAGGTCGACACGCTCATCATCATCCCGAACGACCGCCTGCTCGACGTCGCCGACGAGAACACCACCGTTCTCGACGCGTTCAAGATGGCCGACATGGTGCTGCTGCAAGGCGTGCAGGGCATCACCGACCTCATCACGACGCCGGGTCTCATCAACCTCGACTTCGCGGACGTGAAGGCGATCCTCACCGACGCCGGCTCTGCGTTGATGGGCGTGGGACACGCGCGCGGCGACAACCGCGCGGTCGAATCGGCGCGCTCCGCGATATCGAGCCCGCTGCTCGAGTCGAGCATCGACGGCGCGCGCGGCATCCTCCTCAACATCACCGGAGGCTCCGACCTCACGCTGTACGAGGTCAACGAAGCCGCGCGCATCATCAGCGACCACGCGCATCCGGAGGCGAACGTCATCTTCGGAACCGCGATCGACGACTCGCTCGGCGACGAGGTGCGCGTCACGGTCGTTGCCGCCGGGTTCGAGCGCTGGGCGACGCGCGACGTCACCGGTCTCGCGCTCGACGAGGAAGAAGAGGAGATGCCGGAGCCGCGTCCGCGCCGAACGCTCGTGTTCGACGCAGACGACGAGCTCGAGGACATCCCGTCGTTCCTCAAGCGATAGCAGCGAAGAAGGAGTAACGCCGGATGTTCGTCTGGCGAGTGTTTCCCGGGCGCGCGCATGCGCGCCCGGGGGCGTTTCTGGCCCTCCCCGCGCTCGAGCGGCGCGGTATCCGCGCGGCGTTCACCACGCGCACCGGCGGCGTGAGCGAGCCGCCGGTCGACTCCCTCAACCTCACGTTCCTCGCCGGAGACGATCCCGAGCGGGTGCGCGAGAACCGTGGGCGCGTGCTGCATGCGCTCGGTGCGGCCGGCGGCGATTGGACTGGAGGCCAGCAGGTGCACGGCTCGGAGGCGGCGCGCGTGGGCGCCGCCGAGCGCGGGCGTGGAGCGGGCGGACCCGACGAGACGTTGCGCGGCGTGGACGCGCTGTGGACCGAGGAGCCCGGAGCCGCGCTCGCGGTGCTCGTGGCGGATTGCGTGCCGATCCTGCTCGCCGATACGCAGGCGCGCCGGATCGCCGTGGTGCACGCCGGATGGCGCGGGCTCGTGGGCGGTGTCGTGAACAAAGCGGCGCAAGCGCTGGCCGAAGCGGGAAGCGAGCCGGCGAACGTCGAGGCGTTCGTGGGGCCGTCGATTGGTCCGTGTCATTTCGAGGTGGGAGAAGAGGTGGCGGTCGCGGCGGGGGAGGGG
>JBIOWR010000142.1:0-3636 GCA_044868775.1 Actinomycetota bacterium | reverse complement strand
TGCTGAGCCCCCTGCAAGAAGGCGCGCGCAAGGTGTTCCGTCCGGTGGGCAACTTCTTCGCCGGGTTCACCCAGGTTGGCTCGCTCAAGGAGCGCGTTGCGTCGCTCGAGCAGCGCCAGGGGTTGATGATCCAGCGCGAGCAGCAAGTCGCGGACATCGAGCGCGAGAACGCGTCGCTTCGGAAGCTTCTCGGGCTGAAGGACCGGCTCAAGCTGGAGACCAAGACGAGCCGCGTCATCGGGTTCGCGCCCTCGAACTTCGAGGACAGCATCTTCCTCGACATCGGGAGCAAGGACGGCATCCGCAAGGACATGCCGGTGATCGCAGGCGACGGGCTCGTGGGCCGAGTGATCGAGGTCTCCGCGCGAACTGCGCGCGTGATCCTGCTGATCGACATATCGAACTCCGTCACCGCGCGCATCGATCGCAACGCCGAGCAAGGCGTGGTGCAGGGCGCCGGCGACCGCGAGCTTCGATTCGAGCTGCTCGATCCCGAGGCAGACGCGGCGGTCGGGGATCGCGTGCTCACCTCCGGCTACAACCGGAGCCTGTACCCGCCCGGCATCCCCATCGGCACGGTCACGCGCATCGGTACGAAGAGCCAGTCGGCGCTCTCGCGGCTCGTGTTCGTGACGCCGTTCGTGGACTTCACGTCGCTGGACTACGTCCTCGTGGTGACGGGGACCACACCGGGGACCACACCGCGGACCACACCGGGAGGGGCGCCGTGATCTGGAGGCGCGCGTTCCTGGTGGCGCTGCTCGGCGTCACGGGCATCGTGGTCGAGACGGCGGTGCTCGGCGGCGCGACGCTCGACGGTTCCAAGCCGGAGCTGTTGCTGCTCATGACGATCGCGCTCGCGATAAGCGAAGGGCCGGAGTTCGGCGCGATCGCCGGCTTCACGCTGGGCATGCTCACCGACCTGATGCTCGACCTGCCCAAAGGCATCTCCGCGCTCGTGTTCACCGCGGTCGGATACGGCGCCGGGCGAGTGCGCGCGCACCTGCGGCCGACGGCGTGGCTGCCCATCATGATCGTCGGCGCGGCGACGCTCGCGGGGGTCGCCGTGTACGGCGGCGTGTCGATGCTCCTCGGCGAAGGCATCGCCGCGCGCACGCTCGCGCGTCACGCGCTGCTCTCCGCGGCGTACAACGCGCTGCTCACGCCGTTCGTGTTCCCGGTCGTTCGGTCGCTCGCGAGCCGGTTGCGTCCCGCGGGGGCCACGCGATGAGGATGCTCACGACCGAAGACCGCGTGAAGCTGCGCGCCAGCGCGCTCGGCTTGATCGCGCTCGGCCTCCTCGCAACGCTCCTCGCGCGGCTGTGGTTCCTCCAGGTGCTCGCCGGTGAGCAATACGCGAGCGCGGCGGTGGACAACAGCGTGCGGCTCGTGAGCGTGGAGGCGCCGCGTGGCAAGGTGCTCGACCGCAACGGCAAGGAGCTGGTGAAGAACCGCCCGTCGCTCTCGGTGGCGATTCGCAAGGACGATCTGCGCGACGATCAAATCGTCATCCCCAAGCTGTCGCGCTTGCTCGGCGTTCCCGCGAAGGACATTCGCAAGCGCCTCGGCGACAAGCGCACGTCGCCGTACAAGCCGGTGGTCGTCGCCGAGGACGTGAAGCCGGAGACGATCTTCATGATCCGCGAGCGGCAGGACGAGTTCCCCGGGGTCGAGACCGTCACCTTGCCGGTGCGCGTGTATCCGTACGGGCGGCTGGCGTCGCACATCGTCGGCTACGTCGGGGAGATCAACGCGTCCGAGCTGAAGCGGCTACGCGACAAGGGATATCGCCTCGGCGACTCGATCGGCCGCGACGGCGTCGAGCGTTCGTACGAGCAATACCTGCGCGGGCGTCCGGGGCTCGACAAGCTGGAGGTGAACGCGCGCGGCGTCGTGCTGCGAACGCTCGGCCACCAGGACCCGATCCCCGGCAACGACTTGCAGCTGTCGATCGACGTCGACGTGCAGAAGGTGGCGGAGGACGCGATCGCGCTCGGCATGCTGCGCGCGCGCGGCCAGACGTTCCGCGAGACGAAGGAGCGCTTCCTCGCGCCGGCCGGCGCCGCCGTCGTGCTCGACGCGCGCACCGGTGAGGTGGTCGCGGCCGCGAGCGTTCCGGGATACGACCCGTCGAAGTTCGTGGGCGGCGTCGACCCGGAATACTTCGCGTACTTGAACGACCCGAAGAACAACCAGCCGTTGCTCAACCGCGTGATCCAGGCCGCGTATCCGCCTGGATCGACGTTCAAGCCGTTCGTCGCCGCGGGTGCGCTCACGACGCGGCAAGCCACGATCGGCGGCGCGTATCCGTGCACCACCGTGTTCGAGTTCGGAGACCGTCCGTTCCGCAACTGGAAGCCGCAGAACGCAACGATCTCGCTCGCGCAGTCATTGATCGAGTCGTGCGACACGGTGTTCTATCGCTTCGGCGCGAACTGGTGGCGCCAGGATCAATCCGACTTGCAGAACGGACGGAAGCCCGACGAGGACATGCAGGCGTGGGCACGCCGCTTCGGCTTCGGGCGCACGACCGGCGTCGACCTTCCGAACGAGGACGACGGGCGCGTGCCGGATCGCGAGTGGAAGCGCCGCCTGTGGGAGCGCAACAAGGACTACTACTGCCGGCTCGGCCGCCAGGGCGACGCGATCTACAAGGACCTGTGCCGGTACGGATACCTGTGGCGAGGCGGCGACTCGGTGAACATGTCGATCGGACAGGGCGAGGTGAACTCCACGCCGCTGCAAGTCGCGGTGGGCTACGCGGCGATCGCAAACGGCGGCAACGTCATGCAGCCGCACGTCGGCAGGACGATCCTCTCGCCCGACGGCAAGCCGGTGAAGCAGATCGCGCCGCGCGTGGCGTCGAAGTCCGGGCTCGCGCGCAATTACATCGCGTACATCCAGCGCGCGCTCGCGGAGGTCACCGTGGACGGCACCGGCAAGTTCCCGTTCCTCGGCTGGCCGCTCGAGGAGATTCCCGTCGCGTCCAAGACCGGGTCCGCCGAGATCGCCGGCAAGCAACCGTTCTCGTGGTTCGCCGCGTACGCGCCCGCGACCAACCCGAGGTACGTGGTCGTGTCGGTCGTCGAGCAAGCGGGCTTCGGCTCGCAAGTATCCGGTCCGATCGTGCGCCGCATCATGGACAAGCTCTTCGACCGCCCATTGACGCCGATCGTGTTCGGCGAGAGGAGCGACTGAGCATGTCGTCGGACGCCGGTTTCTTCGGAGCGCGCGTCGAGCGCGTCGGCGGCGAGCGCATCGTTGCGCGCGGCCTCTCCGAGGCGTCGCCGATCCGTCACCTCGACCCGGTTCTCGTGCTGTCGGTGCTGCTGCTGTCGGCGATCGGGTCGGTGATGATCTACAGCGCGTCGTTCGCGCGGTTGCGCGATGCGGGGTTCGGGCCGTCCACGTTGCTCACGCGGCAGATCGCGTTCGTCGCCGTCGGCTTCGTGGTCATGATCGTGTTCGCAGCGGTTCCGTACCGGCGGCTGCGGCCCTGGGCTCCCTTCGTGTATCTCGTCTGCCTGGGGTTGCTGCTCGCGGTGCTGTCGCCGCTGGGGTCGCGCGTGCTCGGGGCGCAACGCTGGATCAACATCGGCTTCTTCCAAATGCAGCCGTCCGAGATCGCGAAGCTGG
>JBIOWR010000141.1:0-5628 GCA_044868775.1 Actinomycetota bacterium | reverse complement strand
TCGAGCGTCACCTGAAAGCGAACGCTCCCGTCGTGCGCGTGATGACGAACGTGCCCGCGATCGTCGACGAAGCGATGACCGTCATCGCGGCGGGATCGCACGCCGACGAGAAGCATCTCGCCGTCGCGGAAGAGATCTGGTCGCACGTCGGGCGCGTTATCCGCCTGGCCGAGAAGCACCTCGACGCTGTGACGGCAACCAGCGGCTCGGGCCCGGCGTACTTCGCGCTGCTGGCGGAAGCGATGATCGACGCGTGCATCTTGCTCGGCCTGAGCCGCGACGTCGCGACGGAGCTGATCGTGCAGACGATGCTCGGCTCCGCGAAGATGCTGCGCGAGACGAAGATGCACCCGGTGGAGCTCCGCGAGCTGGTGACCTCGCCGGGTGGCACGACGATCAACGCCGTGCGCGAGCTCGAGAACGCCGGCGTGCGCGCCGCGTTCCTCAACGCGATTTACGCCGCGCGAACGCGCGCCACCGAGCTCGCATCCGGCGCGGAGTAGCGTGCCGGAGTTCCTGTTCACCGCACACGACGGCCGCAGCGGTGTCGTTCGCGTGTCGCGCAATGCCGATGCGCGCGCGGCGAACCGCATCGTCGAGGCGATCATGAACGAGCGGCCGCGCACGCTCATCGTCGATCCGAAGGAGTTCTGGACGCCGCGCGACTGGCGGCGATTCCGTCTCGACTGGAGCGGCGCCGGCGTCTGGCTCACCGCGGAGCTCGATGGAAAGGTCGCCGGCACGATCAGCGTGAGCCGCGGCGAGCGCTTCAACACCCGGCACACCGCGGAGCTCGGCATCACGGTCGCGACCGACGCGCGCGGGATCGGCGTCGGCCAGGCGTTGATGGAGGCCGTCGAGGTGTGGGCGAAGGAGTACGGCGTGACGAAGCTCACGCTCCGCGTATTTGCCGGCAACACACGTGCGCGAACGCTGTACGAGAAGATGGGCTACGAGATCGAGGGCACGCAACGACGACAGGTGCGCTTCCCCGACGGCGAAGAGATCGACACGGTGTTGATGGCGAAGTTCTTGGACTGACACTCGCCGCGCGCCGGAGCTACGATGCAGGCGGATTCTTCTCATGAGGAGGATGACGATGGCCCAAGCCGGGACGCTGTTCATCGACGGCGCATGGGTTGCCGGCCGGTCGGGACGCGAGTTCGAGAGCCGTAACCCGGCGAACCGCGACGACCTCGTCGGCGTGTTCTCGCGCGCCGATGCCGCCGACGTCGACGACGCGTGCAAGGCCGCGAAAGCCGCGTACCGATCGTGGCTCGAGACGCCGGCGCCCAGGCGCGCGGACTACGTGTACCGCGCCGGCATCATCTTGGAACAGCGCAAGGAAGAGCTGTCGCACCTGATGGCGCGCGAGATGGGCAAGACGCTGAAGGAGTGCCGCGCCGACATCCAGGAAGGCATCGACTTCGCGGTGTTCATGGCCGGCGAAGGCCGCCGCATGTACGGCGTCACGACGAAGTCGGAGCTGCCGAACAAGTTCTCGATGACCGTGCGCCACCCGATCGGCGTCGCCGGGCTCATCACGCCGTGGAACTTCCCGATCGCGATTCCGACGTGGAAGCTGTTTCCCGCGCTCGTCGCAGGCTGCACGGTCGTGTTCAAGCCTGCCGAGGACACGCCGCTGCTCGCCATGAAGCTCGTCGAGATATTCGAAGAGGTCGGGCTCCCGGCGGGCGTTCTCAATTTCGTCACCGGGTACGGCGAGGACTGCGGCGCCGCGATCGTCGACCACGATCTCGTGCGCGCGGTGTCGTTCACCGGATCGCTCGACGTGGGCCGCATGATCAACGAGAAGTGCGGTCGTTTGATGAAGCGGTGCTCGCTCGAGCTCGGCTCCAAGAACATCCTCATGGTCATGCCCGACGCCGACCTCGATCTCGCGGTGGAGGCCGGCGCATGGGGCGCGTTCGCCACGAGCGGACAGCGCTGCACCGCGACGAGCCGCATGGCCGTGCACGGCAGCATCATCGACGAGTTCACCGACCGCTTGCTCGCGCGGGTCAAGACGATGAAGGTCGGGCCGGGCACCGACCCGGCCACCGAGCTCGCGCCGGTGATCAACGAGAAGCAAAAGACGCGCATCCTCGAATACATCGGCATCGGGCAATCCGAGGGCGCGAAGCTCATGACCGGCGGCCATGCTCTCGAAGAGGGCGAGTACGCGAAGGGAAACTTCGTCGCGCCGACGGTGTTTCGTGGGATGACGCCGGACATGCGCATCGCGCAAGAGGAGATATTCGGCCCGGTCACCGGCATCATCGAGATCGGCGGCGTCGACGAGGCGATCGACGTCGCGAACTCCGTGCAGTACGGGCTGTCGGCGGCGATCTACACCCACGACATCACGAACACGTTCAAAGCCATCGAGCGCTTGGAGTTCGGCGTGGTGTACATCAACGCTCCGACGATCGGCGCCGAGGTGCAGCTGCCGTTCGGCGGCATGAAGAACACCGGCAACGGCCATCGCGAGGCGGGACCAACCGCGCTCGACGAGTTCACGGAATGGAAGGCCGTGTCGGTGGATTACTCAGGCAAGGTGCAGAAGGCGCAGGGCCTCGACTAGACGACGCCCGCGTCGAGCGCCAGCACCGCGTGCAGCATCCCGAGTGTTTGCGGCTGCGCGTCCGGCAACGCGGCGGGCGGTGCGGCCGTCTGGGTCGCGCCCGCGGGTGACGTGGACGACGTGTGGCGGGTGGGGGTTGCGGTTCGGTACGGGGTGAAGAAGATCACGACCCCGTATACCCGGCCGTCATCCGCGATCGCGATGCCGACTCCGTACTGCTCGTACGGCCAGAACATGAGGTTGTCGCGATGCTCCGACGACGACATGAAGCCGTCGTGCAGGTAATCGACGTTCGTGCTGCGCCCGACGTTGTCTCCCACGTGCTCCCATTCGCCGACGAGCGACGGCATCGCGGGGTCGTGCCAGATGCGATTCGCAGATGCCATGTCTTGCGCGTGCTCGCGCGCAAGCGAGGTGAGGAACGACGACATGCGCAACGCCGGACGTCCGAACGCTACGCGATCGCGGTTTTGCAGGTATGCGAGACGACGCTCCATCGACCGCGCGTCTTCGGCGGCGTACGACGTCGTCGCGACCGAGAGCGTCGCCGCTGCGGCGACCGCGCACAGTGCCACTCGCATCAAACGCATCTCTCGTATTCACCTCATTCGGTCCGAAAAGGTTCCCACGAGGCGTTGCTCTCATTCCGGAAGAACGAGTATCGAGTGCGAGCGTTCGAGAGTTTGCAGCGTGCGCTTGCTGAAAATCTTGGTCGGATTCGTCGGCTTGCTGCCGGAAATCACCCGATTTCTCGGGTTCGTGCTTGCGCCGATCGCACGCGCACGTCGCCGGCAGACATCGAAGCGAGCGCGACCACCATCGCGACGCTCTCCGTAGCTGCAGGCTCGTGCTTTCGAGAAATGCTGCGCACGGCGCTCGTGATCGATGGAGCGTGTTTGCGTTGTTGCGTCGGTACGCGCGCGTGTGCCGTTCGCCCAACCGGTGTGCGCGCGACGACGTGCTCGGGTTGCGGATCAACGAAGACGACGGCGACGAACAGCGCGCCGTCTTCGCCGAAGCTCGCACCGACGCCGGTGAGATCGAACGCGGGATCCAGGATGTTCGCGCGATGCAGATGCGATTCGATGAACGCGTCGTAGATCGCCTCGGCGGACGTTCCGCGCGCGACGTTGTCGCCCAGCGTTCTCCACGCACGAACGACGTCCGGCAGGTCGGCCTGGTGCCACACCTCGCCGCTGCGCGCCATGTTCTCGGCGTGCGCTCGCGCGATGCGCTGCAGCTCTCGATCCGTTCGTAGTGACGCGATACCGCGCTCGGCGCGGCTTCGGTTTTGCCACGACGCGATGTCGGTCTCGGCCGACGAGGCAGACGCCGCCGGCGAGTCCGACGCCGCCGACGGGGGCGTCGCAGTGTCGGCGCGCGCGAGCGCGGGATTCGACGCAAGAAGCGCGAGGATCGCTCCGGCGCCGACGACCGGACGAGCCATCATCACGATCACCCCCTGGCGTGGGTTTTGTCGTGCGATGGTTCAAACGAGCGTTTTCCCGGAGTGTTCTAGCTCCACGAAAGATGTCCGTTTTGTGGGCACTCCAGGTCGCCGGACGGCTATGCTGCCGCGTCGATGAGCGAGAGCGTGACGGTGGTGTGGGACCGCGGGATCCTCGAATACGACTTCGGGCCGGATCATCCGCTGAAGCCGGTGCGCGTCGAGCTGACCGTGGAGCTGTCGCGTGCGTACGGCCTTCTCGATCATCCGCGCGTCACCGTCGTGCCGGCACGCGCGGCATCACGCGATGAGATCGAAACCGTCCATCTCGCGGAATACGTCGCCGCGGTCGAGCGCATCTCGGCGACGGCTACCGACCCGTACGCTGCATACGGCTACGGCATCGGACTCGGCGACAACCCCGCGTTCGCCGGGATGCACCACGCCTCGGCGGTGGTCGCCGGCGGATCGCTCGTCGCCGCTGAGGCGATCGCATCCGGCACGGCCGAGCACGCGTTCCATCCGGCCGGAGGCCTGCACCACGCGATGCCGGGGAACGCGAGCGGCTTCTGCGTGTACAACGACCCTGCGATCGCGATTCGCGCTTTGTTGCAGCGCGGCTTCGAGCGCATTGCTTATGTCGACGTCGACGTGCACCACGGCGACGGCGTGCAAGCGATCTTCTACACCGACCCGCGCGTGCTGACGATCTCGTTGCACGAGTCGGGCGCGTATCTGTTTCCCGGCACCGGCTTTCCGCACGAAACCGGCGCAGGCGACGGCGAGGGCACGAGCGTCAACGTCGCGCTTCCTCCATCGACGTCGCACGACGAGTACCTCGAAGCATTCGAGCGCGTCGTGCCGCCGCTCCTCTCCTCGTTCAAACCACAGATTCTCGTGACGCAGCTCGGCTGCGATACGCATGCGACCGATCCGCTCGCGCATCTCGCGCTCGACACGCGCACGTACCGTTATCTCGCGAAGTCGTTCCACGAGCTGGCGCATTACGAGTGCGGCGGGCGGTGGCTCGCGACGGGCGGCGGCGGCTACCAGATCTACGCAGTCGTGCCGCGCGCGTGGACGATCTACGCCGCCGAGCAGATCGGCGTGGAGCTTCCCGACGAGCTGCCCCCGGAGTGGATCGAGATCGCACGCGACCGCGGCGCGTCGCGCTTGCCGGCCACCCTGTCCGACCCGCCGGTGGCGATCCCGGAGGCACAACGCGAGCGAGCACTGACCTCCACGCGCGAGGCCATATCCGAAACGATCCGCTACCTCACGCCGTACTACGCCGGCCTCTGAGTTGCCGGGCGCGCGAGTAGGATGATCCAACGATGATGACGCCCGAGGTTCGCGCACGCCTTCGCGCGCACCTGATCGAGTCCGGCGTTTCCGGCGACACGCGCACGACGCGCGAGAACTCGGTGCGCAACGCGAGGCTGCTCGCTGAAGGCGACCCCGACAAGCAGCTCGGCATCGAGCACGCGAACCTCGATCTCGGCGAGGTGATGGAGGCGGTCGCTGCGCTGTGCAACTGCTCGTCCGACCCGCTCACGCACGAGGGACCCGGCGTCATCGACCCCGAACGCACGCTCGA
>JBIOWR010000140.1:0-2285 GCA_044868775.1 Actinomycetota bacterium | reverse complement strand
TGAAACGTTTTCCACGAGGAGATGCGAGTTCCGCAAGCCGGGCGTCTGCGGCTCGCCCCGCGAGGCGGGCGTCCGCGCGGCTCGACCCACGGCCGGGCGTCTGCGGCTCGCCCGCGGGCGGGCGTCCGCCGGCCGCGGCGATCGCGGTAGACTCGGGGCGACGCGGAGCTCGGTGGGACCGGGCTGAGAGGCCGGCTGTGGAGCCGGCGACGCGATGAACCTGCACGGGATAATGCCCGCGAAGGGAGGCAACAACAGATGGTCCTCTCGGTGGAGTCTCGCACCGACCCCCTCGTCATCGGCGACCGGACGTTCGCGTCGCGCTTGCTGATCGGCACCGGGAAGTTCGCATCGGGGCAAGCGATGCGCGAGGCGATCGATGCGAGCGGGACGGAGATCGTCACGGTTGCGTTGCGGCGTGTCGACCTCGACGCGACCGGCGGGCCGGACATCCTGGAGTTCATCCCATCCGACGTGCTCTTGCTGCCGAATACCAGCGGCGCGGCGGACGCCGACGAAGCCGTGCGCATCGCAACGCTCGCGCGCGCGATGGGCCTCCCGGCGTGGGTGAAGCTCGAGGTTACGCCCGACCCGCGCTACCTCATCCCCGACCCGATCGAAACCCTGCGCGCGGCGGAGCGGCTCGTGCACGACGGTTTCACCGTGCTGCCGTACATGAACGCCGATCCGGTTCTTGCGAAGCGACTCGAAGAAGCCGGATGCGCGACGGTCATGCCGCTCGGCTCGTGGATCGGCTCCAACCAAGGGCTGCGCACCGAGGACGCGATCCGCATCATCATCGAGCAGGCGACGGTGCCGGTGGTGGTCGATGCGGGGCTCGGCGCGCCGTCGCATGCGGCGCGTGCGATGGAGATGGGCGCGCACGCCGTGCTCGTCAACACCGCGATCGCGGTTGCGCGCGATCCGGCAGAGATGGCGCGTGCGTTCAAAGAGGCGACCATCGCGGGGCGGCGTGGCCACGTCGCCGGTCTCGCGCCGCGGCGCGAGGACGCCGAGGCGTCGAGCCCGCTCACCGGTTTCCTCGACGACCGCTCGTGACGACGTTCGCGGAGGCACTCGAAGCGACGCCGGTGCGCGCGCTCGCGGAGCACGCCGCGAGTGCCGGCGACGACCATGTCGACGCCGCGCTCCAAAGGCGCGCGAGCGAGCGCGATCTGTGGGACTTCGCCGCATTGTTGTCGCCGCGCGCCGCTGCACGCATCGAGGACTTGGCGCGCGCCTCGCACGAGCTGACGTTGCGGCGCTTCGGCCGCACGATTCACATGTACGCGCCGGTGTATCTCTCCAACGAATGTCTCACGACGTGCACGTACTGCGGCTTCGCCAAAGGGCTGCCGATCGCGCGCAAGACCCTCGACGACGAGGAGACGCTGAACGAGGCGCGCTACCTGACCAAGCGCGGCTTCCGTCACATCCTGCTCCTCACCGGGGAGCACCGCGCGCTCACCGGCGTCGACTTCCTCGAACGCAAGCTGCGGTTGCTCGCGCCGGTCGTGCCGCAACTCTCCATCGAAGTAGAGGTGTGGAGCGAGGAAGAGTATGCGCGCCTGCGTGCGGCGGGATGCGACGGCGTCGTCGTGTACCAGGAGACGTACGATCGCGAGTCGTACGCGCGGTTCCACCTCGCGGGGCGCAAGCGCGACTACGACCATCGGCTGGGCGCGCCGGAACGCGCGGGGCGCGCAAGCATCCGCCGCCTCGGGATCGGCGCGTTGCTCGGCCTCCACGAACCGTGGCGCGAAGACGCCGTCGCCACCGCCGCGCACGCGCTATTCCTCACGAAGACGTTCTGGCGCTCGGAGGTGAGCGTGTCGCTCCCGCGCATCCGCCCGAGCGCGAGCGCGTACGCGCCTCGGCATCCGGTGACCGACCGGGAGCTGGCACAGCTCGTGTGCGCGTTCCGGTTGTTGCTGCCGGATGCGGCGATCGTGATGAGCTCGCGCGAGGAGGCGCGCTTCCGCGACGGCCTTGTGCGGCTCGGCGTCACGCACACGAGCGCCGGCTCGCACGCGGAGCCCGGCGGTTACACCCACCCGAAGGAAGCCGAGGCGCAGTTCGAGGTCAACGACCTTCGTGGGCCCGAAGAGGTTGCCGAGTCCTTGCGCGAGATGGGATACGACGTCGTGTGGAAGGACTGGGCCGAGCCGATGCGAGCGCACACGTGAACGTCGTCGCCAACGGCAAGCCGCGCACGCTCGACGACGGCGTCACGATCGGCGACTTCCTCGACGGCATCGGCTGGCGTCCCGAGTGGGTCGTCGTGG
>JBIOWR010000139.1:0-3637 GCA_044868775.1 Actinomycetota bacterium | reverse complement strand
GATCACCTCGCTGCAGACATCCGAGGTGTACCCCCGTCGCGCGAGGAACCCGGCCACCCGCCGGCGGCGCGTCTCGATCGGGTAGGCCGCCAGCCGATGCCATCGCTTCTCCGCGAGCCGCGCCGCGTTGTCGAGCTCCTCCTCCGGCGAGATCGTGGCGGCCTGGGCCGCGAGCTCCTTGTCGATGCCGCGGCGCCTAAGCTCGTTCTGAACAACCCTCCCGGCGAGGCCTCGGCTCTTGACCGAGGTCGCCGCAAACCCCTCCGCGAACCGCCGGTCGTCCTGGAACTTCCATTGCTGCAACCGATCGAGCACGATCTCGATCGTCTCCGCGTCGTAGCCCTTCATCCGGAGCCGTTGCTTCAGCTCCACCGCCGAGCGGTCCCGCGTCGCGAGCAACCGCAGCGCGGCCTCCTCGGCCTTGCGTCGCAGCTCGACGACCGGAAGCTCCGACGGGACCGGTTTCCCGGCCCCGTCGCCTGCCTTGCGTGCCATCACTCGACCCGCGGGCGCCTACTCCTCCGGCTCGGCCAGGGTGATCTCTTGCGGGATCAAGCCGAGCGCGTCGCGGATTCGCTTCTCGATGTCGAGCGCCATATCGGGGTTCTCCTGAAGGAACTGCCGCGCTTTCTCGCGGCCCTGGCCAACTTGGGTTCCCTCGTAGGTGAACCACGCTCCGGACTTCTTCATCAGCCCTTGGTCGACGGCCACGTCGATAAGCGAGCCCTCGCGCGACACTCCCTTGCCGTAGAGGATGTCGAACTCCGCGACGCGGAACGGCGGCGCCACCTTGTTCTTCACGACCTTCACGCGCACACGGCTGCCGACGACCTCAGCGCCGTCCTTGAGGTTCTCGATGCGGCGCACGTCCAGACGCACCGAGGAGTAGAACTTGAGCGCGCGGCCTCCCGGCGTGGTCTCGGGAGAGCCGAACATCACGCCGATCTTCTCGCGAAGCTGGTTGATGAAGATCGCGCACGTGTTCGAGCGCGACAGGCTGCCGGCGATCTTGCGCAACGCTTGCGACATCAATCGCGCTTGGAGACCGACGTGCGAGTCGCCCATCTCTCCCTCGATCTCGGCGCGCGGAACGAGCGCGGCGACCGAGTCGATCACGATGACGTCGAGCGCACCCGATCGGATGAGCGTGTCGGCGATCTCGAGCGCCTGCTCGCCGGTGTCGGGCTGGCTGATCAGCAGCTGGTCGAGGTCGACGCCGAGCGCGGCCGCGTACGTCGGGTCGAGCGCGTGCTCCGCGTCGATGAACGCCGCGATGCCGCCGGCGTGCTGCGCCTCGGCGAGAACGTGCAGCGCGAGCGTCGTCTTGCCGCTCGACTCGGCGCCGAAGATCTCGATGATGCGGCCTTTGGGCAAGCCGCCGATGCCGAGAGCGATATCGATAGCAAGCGAGCCCGTCGGGATCATCTGGACGTTCATGTGGGTGTCGTCGCCCAGGCGCATGATCGAGCCCTTGCCGAACGCCTTCTCGATCTGCCCGAGGGCGATCTCGAGCGCCTTCTCGCGGTCGGATCCGTGGTGCTCCACGACGGCTCCCTTCGCTTCGTTCTTGCTGCCCATCTGGCCTCCTCGCCGAGTATAGGTCGTGCCTGCGACAAAATGACATCCCTGTAGTTCCTTCGGAGGCTAGCCGAACAGGTGTTCGGGGTCAACGACTCCGGAGGCGGCGACGATACGGCGTGGCCGGCGGCGAGTCACGTCTCGGCAGAGGCGGCGAAAGATCGCGAACGACGCGTCCGTTTGCGCGGCCGGGGCACGTTTGGTCGAGAGGCGTGTTCACCGGGTGAACCTCGTGCTCACTGGGTGAACACGCGTTGCGGAGAAAAGGACGACCGGAGGGTGAGCGGCGGAGTTAGGGGGTGCGGAACGGGAACGTTGCGAGCGGTTCGTAACGCGGAGCGGGCCGCTGGAGGTGAGACTGGAACAACGTGAGGCGGTCGACACGGACGTGCTCGTCGATGTCCACCTCCGGCAACGACACCGGCGCGGGCACTTTGAGGCGCGCGATCGTGAGGTGCGCGGCGAACGGGCGCTTCTCGCGTTCGAAACCCAATGGAGCGAACGCGTCCTCCAACGCGCCCGCGACCGCGGCGAACCCTCCGGCGTTGTCGTGCAACCCTATCCACAGCACGCGCGCGCGGCGCGCGGATGGAAAGGCGCCGGTGCCGGCGAGGCGCGCGTCGAAGTCCACCATGCCGGATGCGGCCCGCGCGCACGCATCGGCAACGGCAGGAACGCGTTCGTCCGCCAGCCGGCCGAGGAATTTCAGGGTTACGTGCAAGTTGTCGCGCGGCACCCAGCGCGCGCCATCCACCAACGGGCGCAACGTCTCGATCACGCGGAACGCGGCGTCCTTTGCCTGGGGTGGCATGTCGACGGCGACGAACAGCCGCGCTATGGAAGGTCCTCCTGGAGATACAGCCGCACCAAGTTCAGCGCGGCCGTCGCCGACATCTGGCGTATCGTCGTTCGTCCTCCCGGCAAATGCACTTCGCGACACACGTCGCCGAGCGGGCCGGAGACTGCGACGAACACGGTGCCGACGCCTTTGCCTTCCGGGTCGTCGGGACCCGCCACGCCGGTGGTGGACACGCCCACATCGGCGGCAAGACGCGATCGCACGCCCGACGCCATCGCCAATGCACATTCCTTGCTGACCGCGCCGCTCGCTTCGAGCACCTCGGTGGGTACGCCCAGCGCCGTGACCTTCACCTCCTCGCCGTAGGACACGACTCCTCCACGAAATCGCTTGGACGAGCCGGGAGCTTCGGTGAGGCGCGACGACAGCATCCCGCCGGTGAGCGACTCGGCGCACGCGATCCTCCAGTCGCGATCGGTGAGCAGCGACAGCACCACGGTCTCGAGCGTTTGGTCGTCGCGGCCGACGACGGCCGGCCCCAAGCGAGCGCGCACGACCTCCTCGGCCGCATCCAAAGCGGTTGCCGCTGCGGACGGATCGGTTGCCAACGTGGTGAGGCGAATGCGCACCTCTCCCCCGCCGGCGAGGAACGCCATGCGCACCGCGCCGCGTTCGAACGACTTCCAGGCGCTCGCGAGCGTCTCAGCGATCGCGGATTCTGCGAGACCGACGACGCGCACGAGACGCGACACGATGATGCCCGGCGTCCCGGCGCGCTCGGTGAGATCGGGAAGCACGGCGCGCTCCATCATCTCTTCCATCTCGGATGGAACGCCCGGCACGAGGTACAGCACCTTGTCGCCGTGCGGCACGATGAGCCCCGGTGCCGTGCCGATGACCGGCTCGATCGGCAGCGCGTGCTCGGGGCGCTCGGCCTGGCGCAAGTTGATCTCAGGCATGTGCCGCTTGAGACGCGCAAAGCGTGAGCGAATCACGTCCGCCATGCGCTCGTCGAACACCATCGACTGGCCGGTGACGCGACACACGGCTTCGCGCGTGATGTCGTCTTGCGTGGGACCGAGACCGCCGCTCACGACGACGGCGTCCGCTTCGCTCAACGCGCGTTCGAGCACGCGCGCGATGCGCTCCTCGTTGTCGCCGACGACGACGTGGCGATAGCACTCCACGCCGGCGTTCGCGAGCATGCGCCCGATCGTCGCCGCGTTGGAGTTGACGATGTCGCCGAGCAACAGCTCGGTG
>JBIOWR010000138.1:0-5134 GCA_044868775.1 Actinomycetota bacterium | reverse complement strand
CCGGCCCGCAAGAGCACGCGCGCGGATGGATGAAGGAGTTCGCCGACGAGGTCGTCGAGGATGCGCGCACGCGCGGGCTCGCGCGAAAGCGGTGGGGGCCCGGCGCCATGGCCGCGATGGTGGGCTCGGCGGTCGTGCCGGCGATTCTCATCGCCGCGGCGGTGCTGCTTCTCCCGCCCGACAAAGGGATCGATGACTCGGACGACAATCTGTTCGCGGCGATGTTCTACGTCAGCGCCGGCGCCTGGGTGATGCTCGCGGCGATTCCCGCGTCGTTGCGCGCGAACCGCGACACGGCGGAGGGCTTGCGCGCCGCGTCGCGGTGGCTCGGCCTTCGTCAATACCTCGCCGACAACGAGGCGGTGGCCGATCAGCCTCCGGCCGGCGTCGCGGTGTGGGAGCGATACATGGCGTACGGCGTCGCGCTCGGCGTGGCGCCGCGCGCGGCGCGCGCGATTCCGATGGGGGCCGAATCCGATCGCGTCGCGTGGAGCTCGTTCGGAGGCACGTGGCGCGTCGTGCACATCTCGTATCCCACCGCCTTTCCGGCCGGCTGGGGAAAGTCGCCGATGCAAGCGATGGGCGAGGCGCTGGTCGGCCTCATCATCGTCGGCGTGATCTGGCTTGCGTTCGGAACGGCCGTGCCCGAGATCATCGCCGACATCGCGCCCGACATCCGGGGCCCGGGCGGAACCGTTCAGCTCGTCGTCGTCCTCATGTTCCTGGTGATGTACGTCGCCTTGATCATCGCCACGCTGTACTTCGGCTCGCTCATGGTGATGGGTGTGCTCGATATCAGGGCTCGCGAAACGTTCACGGGTGCGGTGCTGCGCATGCGCAAGAAGCCCAAGAAAACCGCGTACATCGCGATTGACGACGGCCGCTCACCGCGGATCCGTGCCTACTCGTTGGGAGAATCGCTGCCGGGTCACGTTTCGCAAGGAGACGTCGTGAAGGTCACGGTGAGCCCGCGGTTGCGCCACGTGTTCGCGATCGAGAGCGCTTAGATTCACGCGAACGCGCGCGCCGGGCGGATCACCTCCAGCGGACCCGGGTTGCCGAGCTGGAGCAACTCTTCGATGCCGCGCGCGTCGAGCGGCGCCGAGAAGAAGTAGCCCTGCCCGAACCGGCAACCGAGCTCGTGCAGCCGGTCGCCTTGCGAGCGTTGCTCGATGCCTTCGGCGACTGCTTCGAGTCCGAGCGTGCGCGTGAGGTCGATGATCGCGTGCGCCAAGATCTCCTCCTCGGGTGCGTTGCCGATCTCGCGAACGAAGGACTTGTCGACCTTCAAGATGTCGATCGGGAAACGGTTGAGGTAGCTCAGGGACGAGTACCCGGTGCCGAAGTCGTCCACGGCGACGCGCGCCCCGAGCGCGCGCAGCTCCGCGAGACGGCGCATCGCCACGTCGCGGTCGAGGAGCATGCTCTCGGTGATCTCGAGGATGAGCGTGCGCGGCATCATCCCCGAGCGCTGCAACGCGCCTGCGACGTCCTCGGTCAGCCTTTCGTTCTGGATCTGCTTCGCCGAGAGGTTCACGCTGAGGAACAGCGGCTCGCGGCGCGGATAGCGCGCTTGCCACAGCCGCACCTGACGGCACGACTCCTCGAGAACCCAGCGCCCGATCGGGTGGATCAAGCCGGTCTCCTCGGCGAGCGGGATGAAGTCCGCCGGCGACACGAGGCCGCGGCGCGGGTGGTTCCAGCGCACGAGCGCTTCCGCGCCGGTGATCTGCTGCGTCTCCAATTCCACGATCGGCTGGTAGTGCAGCACCAGCTCGCGACGCTCGATCGCACGCTGCAGGTCTTCCTTCAGCTCCAAGCGTTCCAGCGCGGCGACGTGCATGCTCGGCTGGAAGATCTCGTACCGGTTCTTGCCGCGGCTCTTCGCCGCGTACATCGCCACGTCGGCGTTGCGCAAGAGATCGCTTGCGCCGTCGCGTCCGGTGGTCGAGAGCGCGATGCCGATGCTCGTTCCCACCGACATCTCCTTGCCTTGGAGCGTGAAGGGCTTCTCCAATGCGACCGAGATGCGCTCGGCCACGGCGACGGCGTCGCGTGTGCCCGAGATGCCTTCGAGCAGGATTGCGAACTCGTCGCCGCCGAGACGCGCGGCGGTGTCGGCCGGACGCAAGCACGAGCGCAACCGCTCGGCGAACGCGCTCAGCAATTCGTCGCCCCACTCGTGCCCCAGCGAGTCGTTGATCGTCTTGAAGTCGTCGAGGTCGAGGAAGAGGACGGCGATCGCCGCCGATCCGCGCTCGCCGCGCGCCGCTGCGTGCTCCACCCGATCGGTGAACAGCTCGCGGTTCGCAAGACCGGTGAGCGTGTCGTGGAACGCTTGGTGCTTCAGCTGTTCCTTGAGGCGCGTGACCTCCGCGAGCGAACGCTCGAGCTGGCTGTTCTCCAGCCACACTCCCAAATGGTTCACGAACGTCTGGAGCAGCTTGAGGTCGCCGCCGTCGAACGTCGTCACGTCGCCGAGGCGATTGGCCACCATCATCGTGCCGAGCACGCGCGTCTCGCCGAGGATCGGTGCGATCATCACGTTGCGCAGGTCGCAGCCGTATCGCGCGCACAGCTCTTCGTCCGGCGTCAGGAACACCGCTTCGCGAAGAGCGCCGAGCTTCGCGTGCCACTCCGCGGCGTCGATCGCCTTCATCAACGCGACGTCGTCGCCGGGGCCGACCGTCGTGCGCAGGCTCTCGCCGGGCGCTACGACGGTGATGTCGGCGATCTCGGCGCGAAACACCGTGCGCGCGTGCTCGAGCAGCGCGAGGATGCCGGACTCGAGGCGCGGCGAGCGGTGGATGATGCGCGTCGCCTCGTACAGGAAGCCGAGGCTCTCGTGCTTGCGGCGTTCCTCGGCGTACGCGCGGTACGCAAGGAACAGTGTCGCCATCGGGACGAGCAGCAGCCACGCAGCGACGAGCCGCAGCGACAGCACGGTGCCTGCGATCAAGCCGAGGCTGGTGTTGGTGACCGACGCGATCAACCCGAAGGTGATCGCGCGGCGGAACTGCTTCGCTCCCGGAGGACCGTCCGACAGCGAGATCGCGATGAAGATCATCGCCACGCCCACGATGCTGGCGATCGTCGTCGCGACGAACGCGCCCACCCACACCGCCCACACGCCGCCGAGGGCGGCGACGAGACGGAACGCCAGCGTCGCGAGCCCGGCCTCGAGCGTGAAGTGCGCGAGGTTGAACACGAGCTTGAGCGGCGACTGGCGGCGGTGCACACCCAGCGCGATGCCTGCGCCGATCAGCTGCGCGGCGATAAGCACGCGCGGCTCCACGAACATCAGGCCGATCACGAGCGGGATCTCGCTCAACGAGAACGAGTGCGCGTCGCGACGAAGCTGGATGTGCACGACGCTGATCTCCATGACGCAAAACACCCCGGCGAGGAGCCACCACGGGATCGCGACGCCGCTCATCGGCGCCGGGGCGTCGTGCGCCCACAGCGCGTAGATGACGAACGCCAGCACGATGTTGCACGAGCTGAGCACCCACACGCGCGCCGGTCCGGTCAACGCGCCGGTCTTTCGCACGGAATCGGTTCCGGAAACGTTCGCTCGGATTGCCTTGGACACGCTCATCACTCCCACGCCCCACTCGCCCAGGTGCTCGAAGACCACGAAGAGCTGGACCACGACGAGCTCGACCACGACGAGCTCGACCATGAAGAACCGGACCACGACGAGCTGGACCACGAGCTGCTCGTCCATGCGCCTCCGCTCCACGAAGAGCTGGACCACGACGAGCTCGACCACGTGCTGCTCGTCCAGGACGTGCCGCCCCACGTGCTGCCCGTCCAGGTGGTCCCGTTCCACGTGCCGTCCGTCCAGCTGGCGTCCGTCGCGGCGGCCGCGGACCACGCGGCGCCGTCCCAGGCGTTGCCGAAGATGTCTTGCTCACCGGTCAGCGCGACGCCGTTCATCGCAACGTGCGTCGAACCACGCGCGAGCTCCAGCGAGCCGACGCCGCTCGACGGTGTCCACGTTTGCGTCGTCACCGGCGTCGGTGTGGATGCCGCCGTTTTCAAGTCGATGAGGCCCGCGCCTTGTGCCGCAGCGTCCACCGCCGGCACCGGCGTGGCGCTCGACGTCAGCAGCGCCTTCACTTGATCCGGTGTCAGCTCCGGCCGCTGCTGCAGCAACAACGCGGCTGCGCCGGACACGACCGCCGCCGCTTGCGACGTACCACTGCCGCGGAAGAAACGCGCGTTCACCACACCTTGCGGGAACGACACGTCGATGTTCGACCCGGGACTGCGCAGCGACACGATCGACTTGCCGGGCGCGACCAGGTCCGGGTTCCGCGTGCCGTCGCCCTTGTTCGACCACGTGGGGATGACGTCGTCGTCCCTCTCCTGTGTGCCGCGTGTGTCGTCCGCCCCGACCGCGATGACGAACGGATCCGTCGCGGGGTTGCTCATCGCGTTGCGGCCGGAGTTGCCCCCGGCGACCACGACGACGATGCCGTGACGCCACGCGACCTCCGCGGCGTACGCCAGCGGATCGTCCACGTAGCTCTGCGTGCCATCCGTGCCGAACGAAAGGTTCAGCACGCGGATGTTGAGGTCTCCGGAATTCTTGTTGTGCACGATCCAATCGATCGCGGCGATCACTTGCGACACGTCGGTGGAGCCGGATGCGTCCGCCACCTTCACGTTGACGAGACGCGCGTCCGGTGCAACGCCGGCGAACCGGTCGTGGTCTACGAACGGAAACACGGCGGTGTCGCCGTGACCGGCGATGATTCCGGCCATGTGCGTGCCGTGACCGTACGTATCGAGATAGCGGAGGCCATCGGCCTGCGACTCGAACGACAGGTCGGGTCCGTTGACGACCTTGCCGGGGACCGTCAAGCCGTTGACCGGCACGACGCCCGAGTCGACGAGCGCCACGTCCACGCCGTGGCCGGTGATCCCGCTTCGCCACAGATCGTGTGCGCGGATGATCTTCGTCGTGTTGTACATCGAGCCCGCATCCGTCACGGCGTCGAAGCCGTCGATGGCGTGCATCGGGCGAACCTTGCGATCGAGCGACACGCTGCGCACGTTCGCGGTCGTGCGCAGATCGTCGAGCGCGTCCGCGGGAACCGTGGCTGCGAAGCCGTCGATGATGCCCAGC
>JBIOWR010000137.1:0-7379 GCA_044868775.1 Actinomycetota bacterium | reverse complement strand
GCCCACGTCCGCAGCGGTCGCGCACAGCTCGTCGTCGAGGTGCACGGCGACGTCGTCCGGTCCCTGGGCGCCGAACAGCCGCGCCTTGTCGACGGCGTACGCTTCGAACGAGCCGTGCCAGTCCAAGTGGTCGTCGGCGATGTTCAGCAACACCGCGATCGGCGGGTGGAACTCGTCGATGAAGTGGAGCTGGAAGCTCGACAGCTCCGCCACGATCACGTCGTAGTCGCCGTGCACGGCGTCCACGAGCGGCAGGCCGATGTTGCCGGCTGCGATCGCCCGGTGCCCCGCGTGCGTCAACGCGTTCGCAAGCATCTGCGTGGTCGTCGTCTTGCCGTTGGTTCCGGTGACGCCGAGGATCGGCGCGCGGGCGATGCGATACGCGAGCTCGATCTCGCTCCACACCGGAACGTCTGCCTCGCGCGCCTCCGTGAACACCGGTGCGCGCGGGGGGAGACCGGGGCTGGCCACGACGAGATCGCTCCCACGTGCGAGGCCGGATCCGTCGTGGCCGAGGCGCACGTCGGCGCCGCTCAGCAAAGCCGCGCGCTCGCGCTGACGCTCGTCGCTCGCGTCGTCGACCACGGTGACGCGCGCACCCATCGCGAGCAGACGGCGCGCCGCCGCCTCGCCGGAGATGCCGAGCCCGGCGACGAGCACGCGCGTGCCCTCGAACGTGAGCGTCATCCGACACCGCCTCGCGCGAGGAAATCCGCGTAGAACAGCCCGAGGCCGAGCGCCGACGCCAGGCCGGCGATGATCCAGAAGCGCACGATCACCGTGAACTCCGGCCAGCCTTGCAGCTCGAAGTGATGGTGCAACGGCGCCATCTTGAACAAGCGCTTTCGCAGCCCGTGGTAGCTGATGATCTGCAAGATCACCGAGGTCGTCTCCAGCACGAAAAGGCCGCCGAGGATCACGAGCAGCAAATGCGTGCTCGTCATCACGGCGAGCGCCGCGAGCGCGCCGCCGAGCGCGAGCGAGCCGGTGTCGCCCATGAAGATCTTCGCGGGAGCGCCGTTCCACCACAGGAACCCCGCGCACGCGCCGAGGCCGGCTGCGGCGACGAGCGCTACGTCGAGCGGGTCGCGCACGAACGCGTAATCCGAAGGGTGACGGAACTGCCAGAACGCGATCACCACGTACGCTGCGAACACCAGCGCCGCGGAGCCCGCCGCCAACCCGTCGAGCCCGTCGGTGAGATTCACGCCATTGGTCGACGACGCGAGGATGAGGAACACCCACATCACGAACACCGGCCCGAGATCGAGGTTCGTGGGACGGATGAACGACAGGTTCGTCGAGACGTTGGCCCAGTACTGCGCCGCGAGGCCGAACCCCACTGCGACGAGCAGCTGGCCGGCCACCTTCGCGGTCTTGCTCATGCCGAGGCTTCGCTGCAAGTGGAACTTCATGTAGTCGTCCACGAACCCGATCACGCCCATGCCGACCATGCACGCGAGCACGAGCGCGCCGGTCTTCGAGAACGGGCTCGACACGTGACTCACGACGTAGCCCGCGATCACGCCGGCGAGGATCATCGTGCCGCCGGCCGTCGGCGTGCCGCGCTTCTCGGCGTGCGCTGGGATCTCGCTCACGTTGTCCTTGATGAGCTGGCCGTAGCCGCGCGCGCGGAAGAATCGAATCGCAAACGGCGTGCCGGTGAGCGTTACCACGAGGCCGACCATCGCTGCGAGGAGGATCGGCCTCATGCGCCGTCCTCCAGCAGCGCGGCCGCGATGCGTTCCAGGCCGGCGACGCGCGACGCTTTCAGCAACACCACATCTCCGGGCGCCAATTCTGCGCGCAGTACCTCGATGGCGCCTTGCACGTCGGCGACCCACACCGCTTCCTCGGGCGTGAGGCACTCGAGGCGCGCAGCCTGACACGCCGGGCGCGCGACCTCGCCGACGGCGACGAGCCGCTTGATGCCGAGGCGCGCCGCGAGCCTGCCGAGGCGATCGTGCTCCTCCGCGGTGATCGGCCCCAGCTCCGCCATCTCGCCGAGCACGGCCCAGGTGCGGCGGCCGGCGCCGAGCGACGCGAGCGTGCGCAGCGCAGCGGCGGCCGACGCGGGATTCGCGTTGTAGGCGTCGTTGACGAGCGTGACGCCGCGCGGCGTCTCGACGATCTCCATGCGCCACGCGACGGGAACGGCTTCGGCGAGCGCGCTCGCCGAAGCGTCCAGCGGCACGCCGAGCGCGAGCCCGGCTGCGACAGCCGCGAGCGCGTTCGGCACCATGTGCTCGCCGGCCATCTCCAGCGCGACCTTCGCGCGCGCATCGCCGGCGACCACCTCGAAACGCGCGCATGCCCGCGCGTCCAGCTCGACGCGCTCGGCGCGCACGTCCGCACCCGCGTCGAGCCCGTACGTGAGCACGCGCGCGTCCGTACGCGCGGCCATCGCCATGACACGCGCGTCGTCTGCATTCAGCACCGCCGTACCGCTCGGGCGCAGTGCTTCGACGATCTCCCCCTTCGCACGCTCGGTTGCGTCCAGCGATCCGAACATCTCGTAGTGTGCCGACCCGACGTTGGTGACGATGGATACGTCCGGCAGCACGAGCGGTATCAACGTTGCGATATGGCCTACGCCGCGGCTGCCGACCTCGGCGACGAGGACCTCAGTGTCGGGCTCGAGCGAACACACCGTGAGCGGTACGCCCAGCTCGTTGTTGTACGACGCTTCGCTCGCCACGGTGCGAAACCGCGCGCGCGCGATCGCCGCAGTGAACTGCTTGGTGCAGGTCTTGCCGGACGAGCCGGTGATCGCGACGACGTGAGCGCTCGACCGGTCACGCACGAGCGCGGCGACACGCGTGAGCGCGGCGGCCGGATCGGGCACGCGGATCGCAGGCGCCGCGAGCCCGTCCACGTCCTCACGTGCGAGCACGGCGACCGCGCCGCGCGCGATCGCGCCGGCGGCGTACGCGTGCCCGTCGGCGTGCTCGCCCGGCAGCGCAACGAACAGGTCGCCGTCGCGCACGGTGCGCGAGTCGATGGCAACACCGTGCACGACCATCGACGCCTCCGCCTGCTCGAGGCGTCCACCGCACGCCGCCGCGATCTCGCCGAGCGTCAGCGGGATCATCGGCGGAGCTCCTCGCGCACCACGACGCGGTCGTCGAACGGAAGCGTGACGTCCGCGAACTCTTGTCCGGTCTCGTGACCCTTGCCGGCGATCACGACGACGTCGCCGTCGGATGCGCCTTCGATCGCGCGGCGGATTGCCGTACGCCGGTCGACCTCGACCTCGTACGGACGGCCGGTCTCGCGCGCGCCCGCCTCGATCTCGGCGACGATGTCCTCGGGGCGCTCGCTGCGCGGATTGTCGGACGTGATGATCGTGCGATCGGCGAGCTTCGGGGCTACCGCTCCCATCAACGGGCGTTTGCCGCGGTCGCGATCGCCGCCGCACCCGAACACGACGGTGAGCCTTCCTTCGCACACTTCGCGCGCCGCGCGCAGCACTCCCTCCAATGAGTCCGGCGTGTGCGCGTAGTCCACGAGCACGGTGAACGGTTGCCCTTCGTCGATCGCTTCGAGGCGTCCGGGGACGCCGGGCAACGACGCGATGCCCGCGGCGGCGGCCTCCAGCGGAAGCTCCAGCGACACGAACGTGGCCACGGCGGCGAGCGCGTTCGACACGTTGTACCGACCCGCGACCGGAACCCGCACCGGCACCGCGCCGTGCGGCGTCTGCACGAGGACGTCCGAGCCGGTGCGCGACATCGTCACGCCGTCCGGCCACACGTCGGCGTTGCCGTCCATGCCGTACGTCACGACCGGCAACGACGTCTCGGACGCGAGCCGCCGTCCGTACTCGTCGTCGACGTTGATCGCACACCGCTCCGCGTAGGAAGAAGTGAACAGTCGCGCTTTCGCGAGGTAGTACGCCTCCATCGTGCCGTGCCAGTCGAGATGGTCCTGGGTGAGGTTGGTGAACGTCGCGCAGCCGAACCAGGTTCCGTCGACGCGCCCGAGATCCAGGCCGTGCGACGAGACTTCCATCGCCACGCCGCGCACGCCCGCGTCGCGCATGCCGGCGAGCAGCCGCTGCAAGTCGATGCCCTCCGGCGTGGTTCGCGTCACCGGGATCTTGTCGTTGCCGATGTGCGTCTCGACGGTGCCGATCAGCCCCGGGATCAAGCCCGCTGCGCGGAAGCAACGCTCGAGCATGAACGTCGTCGTGGTCTTGCCGTTCGTGCCGGTGATGCCGGCGAGCGTCATCGCGCGCGACGGGTGGCCGAAGAACTCCGCCGCCATCGGCCCCATCGCGTGCCGCACCGACGCGACCACGACTTGCGGAGCGGCAACGTCCAGCACGCGCTCGACGACGAGCGCCACCGCACCCCGCGACACGGCGTCGGGTGCGTGATCGTGACCGTCCAGCTTGGTTCCGGTGACGGCGAAGAACAGCGATCCGGGCGTCGCCGCACGCGAGTCGTACACGACGTCGCGAATATGCGTGCGCCCGTCGCCGTGCGTACGCGATCCCGGGACGACGGATGCGAGGTCGGAAAGAATCATCGGTTGACTGGAGCGGAACGTGCGAGATGCTCGCACAGGGGCTCGCGCATAGCGTATCACGGCGTCCTCGACCGCCTGCGTTCCGGATCGGCGATGGCATCGACGGAATACGACGGCGGAATGCGCAAATGCCCGAGCGCAAACTCCACGATGTTCTTCCACGCCGGTGCCGCGGTCGCCGCAGCGACGTGCGCCGCCGGCGAGTCCATCACGACCGCGGCGACGAGACGCGGCGCCTCGACCGGCACCATGCCGATGAACGTGGTCATGACCTCGCTCGAGTACCCGCGCGCGTTGACGTACGGGATGCGCGCGGTTCCGGTCTTTCCCCCGACGAGGTAGCCGGGAATGCGCGCGGGCCGTCCGGTTCCGGTCTCGACCACACCGAGCAACATTGCCCGCAGCTGCGCCGCGGTGAACGCCGACACCACGCGCTTCGGCGCGACGCGCTCGTCGGCGCGCGTCTTTTGCGACCCGGCTTCGATGACGCGCGACACCAGCTTGGGCTGCAACGCGAGCCCGTCGTTTGCGATCGTCGCGTACACGCCGGCCATTTGCAGCGGCGTCACGGCGATGCCCTGGCCGGTCGGGATCGTCGCCATGTCGGTGCCGCTCCACTTCTGCATCGGCGTGAGAATGCCGCGCGACTCGCCCGGGAACCGCACGCCGGTGCGCTCGCCGAGGCCGAACTTGCGCAGCATGCCGTACAAGCGGTTGCGGCCGACGCGCTCCGCCACCTTGATGGTGCCGATGTTGGAGGAGCGCGCGAGCACTTCCGCATACGTCCATCGGCCGGTCGGGTGATAGTCGAAGTCGCGGAAGGTCTTGCCGGCGACCTTCGTGTGATCGGGGACGCTCATCACGTCGCTCGGCGTTATCAGCTTCGCTTCGAGCGCCGCCGCGGCGGTGATGAGCTTGTTCACCGAGCCCGGCTCGTACGCATCTTGCACGACGCGGTTCCGGATCGCATCGGAGGGCGCCGACGAGAACAGCGCGGGATCGAGCGCCGGACGGTTCGCCATGGCGAGGATCTCTCCGGTCTTGGGATCGATGACGATCGCCGACGCGCGGCGCGCGCCGGTGCGAATCAGCGCGCGGTCGAGCGCTTCCTCCACCGCGAACTGCAACGTGCGATCGATCGTCAGCACGATGTCGTTGCCGGCTTTCGGCTTGCGCACCGAGCGCAAGCCGTTCGGGATCGGATGCCCGCCGGGGTCCACCTCGGTCATCTCGCGTCCGGCGACGCCCGCCAAGACACGTTCTTCTCCGGCCTCAAGGCCGGCGAGCCCGTTGCCGTCGGTGCCGACGAACCCGATCAGCTGCGCGGCGAGCGAGCCTTGCGGATACACGCGCTTGCTCTCGGGCAGCAAGCCGATGCCCGGCAAATTCAGCGCCTTCACGCGATCGGCGAGTGGCACCTCCACGCGACGTGCCAGATAGACGAACTGTCCCTGGCGCGTGAGGCGATCGCGAAGCAGGCCACGCTCGATCCCGAGCACCGCGGAGAGCTTGTCCGCGGAGCTCTCCGGATCGACGACGTCACGCGGGTTCGCATAGATCGCGCGCGCGGGAATCGAGATCGCGAGCGGCACCATGTTGCGGTCGTAGATCGTGCCGCGACGCGCGGGAAGGTCGACGGTGCGCACGCGCTGTTTGGTGCCGAGCGTCTCGAGCCCGGCTGCGTCGACGATCTGCAAGCGAACGAGCTGCGCGACGATCGCGACGAGCGAGATCGTCATGGCTGCGAGTGCGGCGAACAGACGCAGAGCCGGCCGGGCGCCGCGGCGAGCCATGTAGGCGCCCCCTCTAACGCCCTCCCCGTCCGCGGGACGGGGACATCGGCCGCTGGGTCGTCGAGGCCGCGCTCGTCTTGCCCGCCGGCGCGCTCGCGCCGGGGGAAGACGGCGCGAGGTAGGTGAGCTCACCGGCGGGAACGAGCCCGAGCTGCTGCGCCCGCTGGTGGATGCGCGACGGCGCCGACAGGCGCAGCACGTCCACACGCAGCATCTCGACGCTTTGTTGCTTCTCCGCGTTCGCGCGAACGAGATCGGTCTCGCCGAAGCCGCTCTGACCGATCATCACGTTCATCGACACGAGCACGAGAACGAGCGCACCGGCGAGGAACGTACCGGCGAGGAACACTTTCGAAGGGGGGCGCCGGCCCGGCGCCGGTCCGCCCGGCACCGAATGCAGGTGCCTGGGCCGATCCGGCGCCGGAGCCGGTCGCCTGGGGCTTACGATCGGGACGCTTTGAACGACGACGTCGAGGGCGGCGTCGTGCTCGCCCACAAGACGTGCGGCGTCGGGTGGCGGCGTCACGCAGCGCTCCCCGGCGGTGGTCCTTGCGGCTGCCAGGGCGCGGCGAGCCTTTCGGCCGCGCGCAACTTGGCAGCGGATGCGCGCGGGTTGCGCGCGACTTCTTCTTCGGTCGGCCGCACCGGCTTGCGCGTGATCAACCGCAGCGGTGGCGCCTCTCCCGTGGCAAGGGAGGCAAACGTGCGCTTCACACGGCGGTCTTCCAGCGAGTGGTAGCTGATCACTGCCACTCGCCCGCCCTCGGTGAGCGACGCCACCGCCTGCGGCAAGGACTCGTCAAGCGCTTCGAGCTCTCTGTTGACCTCGATTCGAAGCGCTTGGAAGGTGCGGCGCGCCGGGTGCGGCCCGCCCCGGCGCGCCGCGGAAGGCACAGCGTCGCGGATGAGTTCCACGAGCTCGAGGGTCGTGGAGAGGGGCCTCCGACGCCGCGCCTCGACGATGAAGGTCGCGATGCGCGAGGCCCATCGCTCCTCACCGTAAGTTCGAATGATGCGTGCAAGATCGGGATGCGGATACGTGTTGACGACGTCCGC
>JBIOWR010000136.1:0-2563 GCA_044868775.1 Actinomycetota bacterium | reverse complement strand
CCCCCGCCCCAGCAACGCCATCCTGCGAACCGTGTCCTTGCGCGACATGCGTGGACCCTCTCCAAGAACGGGGCCGCCATCGTCGGCCGAACCCGCCGAAGAGTAAAGTTCGAGGCTGGAGCCGCCGACAACCGTATTTGGGACGAAATCCGGTCATTCGTCATGGCTGGCCGGAATCTCAGACGGGAGATCGCGTGTCGTTGCGCGCACGGTTGACCGCCTCCTTCGCGGTCATATTGGCATTGCCGTTGGTGGCGGCCGTCTTCGTCGTGCACGGCGCGATCGTGAGCTTGGTCGGCGCCGAGCAGCGATCCGAGCTGGACGCGGCGTTCAGCGCCGGCACGGCGCTGTACTCCGCCACCTCCGACGCGACCGAGGCGGCGGTGGAGCAAGCCGCCGAGCAGCTCGCCCGGCGCAGCGACGGCGTGCGTGCGTTCTCCGACACGGCCACCGCGTCGCTCGTCGCGTCGCAGCTGCGCGGGTCGCTCGGCATCGTCGCCCTGGTGCGGCCGGATCGCAGCACGGCGGGAGTCGCCGCCGGACAGCCGCGTTTCCTGCCGGGGTCGTCGCCGCCGCCGGTCGCCGACGTGCTCGCGAAGCGCCCGAACGGATGGGCGGTGTTCACCGAGGTTCCCGTCACCGTCGGATGCGGGCGCGGGTGTGTGCGCCTGCTCGGGCGCGTAGTCGGCGGAACCTGGCTCGATCAGACCTTCATCAATCGACTCTCCGGAACCAACGCGGAGCTGACGGTGCTCGTCGACGGGCGCGCGACCGCGAGCACGTCGTTGCGCTCGTCGCAAACCGTGTCGCTGCGCGGGCGCGGTGTTCGCGGAACACTTGCCGGCGAGACCGTGTTCGTAGAGCGCGGCCCGCTCGCGCAAGGCGTGCCGCGGTTGCACTTGCTCGTGTCCGACGAGCCCGGACGCGACGCCGGCTCGATCACGTGGCCGCTCGCGCTCATGTTCCTCCTCGCGCTCGCCGCCGGCACGTCGCTTGCGTATCTGCTCGCGCGGTATTACACGCGGCCGATCGCGGAGCTTTCCGCCGCGGCGCTCGCGGTGTCGCGCGGCGACTTCCATCGCCGCATCGAGAGCGACACGCACGACGAGTTCGGCGAGCTGGCCGATGCGTTCAACACCATGACCGAGCACTTGCAGGCGTACGTCGGCGAGTTGGAAGAGTCGCGTGACGAGATCCGGCGGTCGGTGCGCAGGCTGGGTCAGACGCTGCAATCCACGCACGACCTGACGAAGCTGCTGTCGGTGGTGCTCGAAACTGCGCTCGTCGCGGTGCAAGGTCGCGCAGGCGCGGTGTACTTGCTCGGTGCGACGCGCAACGACTTGTACGTGAAGGTCGGGCGCAACCTCGGTCACACCGGGCGCAAGCGGATTCCGGTCGGCGAAGGTATCGCCGGTCGCGTCGTGCACGAGCGGCGACCGATCCTCGTGCCGAGCGCGGAGGGCGTGATCCGTCCGCACAACGCCGAGCCGCAAATGGAGACGGCGATCTGCGTTCCGCTCGAATCGCAAGGACAATTGCTCGGTGTGATCGCGCTGTACGGGCGCGACGACGCCCATACGTTCGCGCCCGGCGATCTGGAGACGATCCGATCGCTCGCGCAGCAGGCCGCGGTCGGCATCGAGAACGTGCTGCTGCACCAGGAGGCGCAACGCTTGTCGATCACCGACGGACTCACCGGCGCGTGGAATTATCGCTACTTCCAGATGCGGCTCGCGCAAGAGGTCGAGCGCGCGATCCGATTCAACCGCCCGTTCTCGATGATGATCGTCGACATCGATCACTTCAAGTCGGTGAACGACACCTACGGGCACCAGCGCGGCGACTCGGTGCTCGTGGAGGTGGCGCGGCGCATGGTCGGCGTCGTGCGCGTGCAGGTCGACACGCTCGCGCGGTACGGCGGCGAGGAGTTCGTGCTGCTCCTCCCGGAAACGCCGGTGGACGGCGCGCGCGTGGTTGCGGAGAAGATCCGGGAGTCGATGGCGACGGAGACGTTCGGACACGAGGGCGAGCAGCCGGTACGCGTCACGGTGTCGATCGGGCTTGCCACGTTCCCGGAGCACGGCTCCACGACGCGCACGCTGATTCGCGCAGCCGACCAAGCGCTATACGAAGCCAAGGCGCGCGGGCGCAACCAGGTCGTCACCGCCGAGGAGCTCGACAGCGCCGGCATCGAAGAGCGTCACGCGCAAGCGGGCGCGCCGCCGGTTGCCGAAGACGCGTCGCGTTTGCGCTTGATCAAGGACGAGGACTCGACGCCTCCACCGAACCGCCCGTAGACTCGCACCGCACCCGTTCCCCTCAAAGACATGGCGGTCACGAAGGCGGTCATCCCTGCAGCCGGGCTCGGCACCCGGTTCCTCCCGGCTACCAAAGCGCAGCCGAAAGAGATGCTTCCGGTGGTCGACAAGCCGGCGATCCAGTACGTGGTCGAGGAAGCCGTCCGCTCGGGCATCGACGACATCCTCATCATCACCGGCCGCAGCAAGCGGGCGATCGAGGATCACTTCGACCGCAACGTCGAGCTCGAAGTCGAGCTCGAGAA
>JBIOWR010000135.1:0-2971 GCA_044868775.1 Actinomycetota bacterium | reverse complement strand
GAGCGGCTCCCTCGGGGGCCGCTCTTCGTTTGTTGCTGCCGGGAGCGCGGCGCGCTAGTCGAAGCGGCGGTCGTCCGTGGGCAGGTCGATGACGCCCGGAGATTCCGTCGGCCGCGGCGGCGCCGGGTCGCTCGGGTCGTCGGGGTCGTTCGTCGGAACCGGCGTGGGCTCGAGCGTCTTGCCAGGGGAGGGCGACGGCGAGGGCGAGCGCTTCGGATCGGGTGACGGGGAGTCCGTCGCCTTCGGCGACGACGACGCGGTCGGGCTAGGCGACGCGGTTGGTCGTGGGGACGCATCCGGCGTTGGCGTCGCCACTGCCGGCACCCGTGGGTCCGCAACCGCCGGCGCGGCCGGTTGTGCGACGACGGGAGAGATCGCCAGCAACGCCGCGCCGGCGGTTGCTCCCGACGTGGCCGTCCTTCCCGCCGTCACCGCCGCTTGCTCGATGCTGCGCAGCAGCGGCGTTTGCGCGACCCACGACAGCGGTCCGCTGACGAGCGAGAGCCGCTTCACCGAGATCTCCAAGAAATAACGCACGAGCAGCGGGTCGTAATGCGTGCCGGCGCAGCGCACCAATTCGGCGCGCGCCTTCGCCGCGGTCATCGCGCGCCGGTACGGGCGCGACGCGGTCATCGTCTCGTAACTGTCGGTGATCGCGACCATGCGCCCGCCGAGCGAGATGTCCGCGGCGGACAGCCGCGCGGGATAGCCGCTGCCGTCGAAGCGTTCGTGGTGCTGCTCGATCGCGCACGCCCACTCACCGAGCCATTCGCGCAGCGGCGCGGTCAGGCGCATGCCCTCGCGCGGGTGCAGGTAGATCGCTTCCCACTCGCGCTTGGTGAGCTTGCCGGGCTTGGTGAGGATGCGCTTCGGCACCTCGAGCTTGCCGACGTCGTGCAGCAGCGCCGACCACCGCAGCCGGTCGCGATCGCGCAAGGGCAATCCCATCTGCGCGGCGAGCATGTCGGTGTAGATGCGCACGCGTTCGGAGTGACCGCGCGTGGCGCGGTCGTGCGCCTCGACGGCCGCGACGAGCGTGAGGATGTGCTCGGCCGCGCGCGACGGCTCGTCGACGAAACCCGTGCGGCGCGCTTGCTCGACGCGCGCTTCCAGGTCCCGCGTGCTCGCCGCGGCGCGCGCGAGGCGCATGCGCGACGGCGCTTCGTTCGGGAACGCCATGGAGAGCTTGAGCAGAACGGCGAGCGGCATGAGCCTGCGCGCGAGCCGGTCGGCGAGTACGAGCACGGCCGTGGAGACGACGAGCAATATCGCGACGCGAAGCGCGCGGCTGGGTGTGTCGGTCGCGTTGGGGAGCACGCGACGCAATGCAGCGGTTGCGGTAACGGATGCAGCGATGGGAACGGTGAAGATGAACGCGCGAAGCAGAGCGGAGAGAACAGGTCGTCCCCGCCAGCGCTCCTCGGCGCCGCGCCCCGGTTGCTCGCTCATGCCCACAAAGGTGTCGGCATCGGGGCTGCGTTGCTTGAGCAGCTTCGCGACGTACGGGGGGTTTGTGGAGGTGTTAGCGCCGCGTTGACGCGAGCTCGCGTTCGTTCCTCGACGAGGACTCGGCCGCAGGCGACGCAACGGCGCGCGCCGGTGGTCGCGGCTCCGCGCCGGGATCCTCATCCTCCTTGCGCCGCCGCAAAACCAGGAACAGCAGCACCACGCCGACGACGAGCAACAACAACGACGCGAGCGCGATGAACGGCGTTCGTTTGGAGCGCTTCGGCGTCACCGCCGGGGCCGCGCCGACGCGCATGTCGGTCGTGGCCTCGTCGAGCAGGTCCGTATTGGTCTTTACCTGCGCTGTGACCAGGTAGACCCCGTCCGGAAGCGAAGGCTCCCACGTAACCTCCGTGGACGTACCTACCTTCAGCTCCTTTTGCGGGAGAACCACACGCGCGCGCTCGATGCCGTTCCGGCGCGCGAACAGCGTGACGACCGGCGTCACCGGAACCTTGCCGACGTTGCGCACGACGAGCGATACCCGTCCGCCGTTCTCACCGCCCGCGCGCAAGTTGACGATCTCGGCTTGCGGTCGCTCCGCGACGCCTCCTCCGAGATCGATGGTCTTCGTCAGCTCCGTCGGAGGGTTCTGCGTGCGCACGGTGATGGTGACGATGCCGCGCAGCCCGCCGCTTCCTCCACCGGCGGAAGCTGTCGGTATCCACGCGCCGTTCAAACGACGTGCGAACGTCGGGATGATGAGCTGACCGGCGAGCGCCACCTTCGAGACGACGCGTCCGTCTTTGGAGATCTGCGCGGTGCCGGTCGGGTTCACGTGCACGTCACCGGTTGCCTTGATCGCGGCGGAGACGCGCGCCGGCGCGCCGTCCTCTCCCGGAATGATCTGCACGTCGACGATCTCCGCAGATTGGTGCCACGGTTTCGGCGCGCGATACAGCAACAGCGACGCGACGCGCGAGCGAACCTCTATCTGTCCCGAGCGCGGCGTGAGCGGCGCGAACTCCGCGACGACCGCCGCGTACAGCGAGCGCGCGCTCGACGGTATCGACCCGGCGAGCGAGACCTTGCGCGACTGCGCCGACGCGAGCGTGAACTCGGTTTGGCTGAGCGTGAGCGCGCCGGGGGCGTCGCCCTTCTCGAAGAACGACGGAGCGCCGTCGAGGTCGTGGCCGAGGCCCGAGACCGTCAGCGTGATCTTGCGCGGCTCGGCTTCGTGGTTGATGACCGTGATCTCTTCGGAGATCGAGCGGTTCGGCAGGTCTCGTTGGATTCGTGCGGGAGTGATCTCCACGCCGACGGCGGGCGGCGGTGTTTGCGCTGCGACGGTGCCGCCGGTCGCGAACAGCGCGACCAGGACGAGCGCAAGCGCCGCGAGAGGTCCCCTCCGCGTGCGTGCCGCCCCGCCGTGCATGCCCACTGTCTCCCTCCTCGGCCGTCGCGCACCGCGGATTTAGCGCTTCGCGGGTGAAAAAAGAGCCGGCCCCGTGTGGGAGGCACGGGG